>JALTEO010000081.1 GCA_027073875.1 Bacteroidales bacterium | reverse complement strand
CTCCAAAGGAGTCCCTTTGGTAGGATGCCTTCGGCAGTTAATCGATATTCGATATTATTTGCCTAAATAACGAATAACGAACACTGAACGCCGATTTAACCCCAAAAATTCACAGAATTTTTTACGATTAAGTAATACCAACAAATTTGGTGGTTTTGTAAAACCCCAAATTTGGGTATTTCTAAATCGGGATTTCCCTCATTCCCAACCCTTTATCTATCACATATTCATACAATTCACAAAGCTCTTGTATGAATAATTCGGGTTAAGATTTTACTCCATTTTTTTGCGAAAAAAGAAAACAATTTTGGACTAAAATAAAAATGCTAATGGTATTAAAACTATTATTTGATAACGATTCGCTTTACGCCTGAATAATCAATAATATGTTTCTGCTTAATATAATTAATGGTTGTTTTAGCATCCTCAATACCTGTATTGTTTCCATTTTTCAGGAAGCCGAGTTTCCATGCCGTTGCCATATAATTATTGATGGTAACAGTATAAGTTTTTTTTGTAAGCGGTTTATTGTTCTCGTCAGTAAGTAAAATTGACTTGATTTTATGATTTTTGGTATTAAGAATAATATGTAATCCGCTAACTGTCACCTCATTTTCATTATGTAGATTATAAGCATATTTGATGAGTTGCTTGATTTGCTTCGGTGTAAGATGATAGGTAACAAAAGTATTACTGAATGGCTGTAGTTCGTAAATTTGTTTTACTACGATATTTCCTGCCGGAATTTTCTCGAGTCGTATACCGCCGATATTTTGAAAAGCAATATCATTTTTTGTTTTATTTCGCATGGCATCGGTAATTAAATCTCCTAACATTTCGGGAGCTGTTAAATCTTGTTTAGCTTGTCCGATAACCGTATTTAGCTCAAGGTTTTGATTATATTTAAAAATTAACTGAGAGGTTTCATAATGACAGGCAACGCCCATTTCCAAACTCATTAACGAGTCTTGCTTGCTGACAATTTTTCCGTTTACCAGTTTTAAAGTAAGCACACCCAAATAATCGGTATAGTGTCCCGCCTGCGTAATGAGTGTTTTGCCAACCCAATCGCCATGAGGCAATACAGTGTGGGAATGTCCGCCAACAATAGCATCAAAAAACGGATCTTTGGCTGCCAATTTCTTATCTGTCTTATAGCCCAAGTGGGTTAATGCAATAAAGATGTTGCACGAGTCGCGATACGATTTATACTTTTTGGCTGTTTTTATCGGATTTTCAAAATTAATGCCCTGCATTTTGGACGGCATCGCATCAGGTAGTCCGTTTTTCCCAACCTGTAGCAACCCTAAAACAAGTATTTTCAGACTGTCTTTGGTGTAAAATGTAACCATTGGCTTAGGTTGTTCCAAAATAGATTGCGGTGTAACTACCATATTGGCACATATAAACGGAAATTTTGCTTGATTGATGCGTTTTAACAAGGTCTCCTGACCATAGTCAAACTCGTGATTGCCATATTCGGTAACATCATATTTTACACGGTTCATTAAATCAATAATTGGAAATCCCGGATCCGGATATTTATCCACAATGGGATTGCCTGTAAAAATATCACCTGCAGAAAATAAAAACACATTTTGGTACTTCTCACGAAACATATCAACATAAGATGCTAAAGGCGAAAATTTATCAATATGTCCGTGCATATCATTGGTATGCAAAATGATAACAGTTGTTGTGTCACTTGCTGTTACAGAGAGGTATAAACCTAAAACAAATAACAATACTGAAAAAGATTTTTTGAATATCATTAGTTGTATTTTTTGATGAAAATATACTTTAAGACCTTTGCAAAACCAAAGAAAACTGTCATTCTATGTTTTCCGTCATTCCGAACTCGTTTCGGAATCTGTTTGTTAATGACTCGATTATGAGATTCTTCACCGCGTTCAGAATGACAAAACCGGAAGTTTTGAAAAGGTCTTATCTTATGGTCTCAAAAGTATAATAAATTCAAATACTCTAAAACATGGATAAGCAATAAACCGTTAATAATTGTTAAATTCGGGGAATAATACCAAACCGTTATCAAGATAATTAATATAAAAAGTTTCTTTTTTGCTTGTTCTTCTTCATAAAATTCTTCCATAACTACGGCTATGCAACAATTTTAGTTCATTGAACAAACAAAAAATAATTCATTTTCTAAATAACCATCTTGACAGCGGTTTAGTATAAATAAATACCGATAGCTAAAAATTAAAAAGATTACCTGATAATCCTACCAGTAAGCCGACTGCCATATTAATCAATTTTACTTTCACAAAATCTTTTTTTGATTCGGCTAATAGCGGCAACATACCGTGACCGTCTTGAACCACGGAGCTTGCCAGCAAAACACTGAAAGGAATAAGCCCGGAAGCGAACATGGTAACAAAAATCAGGTGCGGACCCGATTCGGGGATAATGCCAATTAATACGGCAATAAGCAAAATCCATACGGTATTGTTTTGTATCCATGTTTCTAAATCAAAATAATGTTCAAAAAGATGTAATACGAGAAGTGTACCGAATGTCCATAAAAAGATTCGCAGCAAATGTTTTTTTATGATGTGCTTCCAAATATGTTTTTCCAAAAAATGATCGGGCGAAGTTAACGACACGAAAGCAAAAAAAAGTCCGCCTGACAGGAATAACCAGCGTTTCCAATCCCAATCGGCAGAACCGATTTTCCCGACAATAAGGAAAAAGATAAACGAAAATGTGCCAAGCAAGAGCAGAAATCGACTAAATGAAAGATTTTTTAACTGCGGAAGAATTTTGTGTGAGTCGAAACAAACACAATTTTCCTGTTCATTGTGATGATAATCGAAGTGCATTTCCTTAATCGGAAAGTTGGGTTGTCGTTTTGACGACAATAGCCACAGGATAACGCCTGTAGCCACAGCAATAATAAAAATGATAATATTTAATTTTATTGCCGTATCGGGCATCATAGAGAACATTACAAATGCTTCATCGCCCGAAGTGGCTATCATTACGGTTACCAATGCCGCAAAGTTCATTAACCTGTGTGTGTAGAGCGACACGACAGTATAAGCCCCTAAACAGCCGGGTGTTACACCGAGAAAGGCAGATAATAGTATTTGTAACACAGGTCGTTTTGCCAATGATTGATTCCAGCGATTTTTACTCTGAACATTAATATATTCAATGACCAACATCATAACCAGAACGAAGCCGGTAATTATGACTGCCTGATTGAGAGCTCTCAATGTTAGATTTGTTATTTCCATATTTGCAAAATACGGGATTTTATTTGAAATCTACACCTATAATTTGTACTTTTCGTTCTTTTGCGGCAGCAGGACTGTAAACGGAATTTTCAAGATCCGTCA
>JALTEO010000080.1 GCA_027073875.1 Bacteroidales bacterium | reverse complement strand
TAAATGCCATTGTGCCGGTAAGCACCATTAAAATCATTAGATTTTTCATTGTTTTTTTAATTTTTGGTTATTTCTGTTGCCAAAAGTAAGACAGGAATCTAAAGGAATTTTGAAGTTTTTTTATTTTAACCATAAAAGGACATATAAGGTTTCATATAAGATTTTAATTTATTCACTTCTTTTATGCTCTTTTATATCTTGAGACCTTTGCAAAACATAAAAGAAGCTGTCATTTTGATCAGTGCGAAGAATCTCAATATGTTGAATAGTAGTTATTTATAGATTTTTAACTGCCAGTTTGGTTAGGATATTAGCATTATAATAGAACCCGGAAAAATTTCAGAATGACAGAAGAAAATCCTATGAATTTTTCAAATTAAACTCGGGCTGAAATCAGTTAATAACTCTTTTAATAAAAAAATTCTTTTACTAAAAACTACTTTAGGAATTTTATGGATATTTGCATTCAGACAAAAACTATACTTAATCATGAAATCGTTTAAATTATCTGCTGCAGTATTAATTATGTTATCGTTGGTTCTGTTTTCTTGTGTCCCGCAACGACGCTATCTTGAAGCCAAACAGAAAAAAATGGAATGTGAGCAAACCAGCAAATTGTATAAAGATCAATTACGGAAAGATACGATTAAAATTACAGAGATGGCTGCTCAGGCAACGAAAATGACCAAAGAGATTTCTGCATTAAAGAAAGATACCACTCTTTTAGGAAACAGTATCCGTAAATTAACCAAGCAATATGATAAAATTGACGCTTTGAATGATGAACTATTGGAAAAACAAAAAATGCGTAGTGTACAAGATGCTACTGAGATTCAAAACTTACTTACCGATTTGCAGAAAACAAAAGAAGATTTACAAACAAAAGAAGATGCTTTGAAAGAATTGGAAAAAGCACTTAACTTGAAAAAGAAAAGCTTGGATGACCTAACAACACAGTTAGATGCCAAAGACAGTATTCTGAATGCCAAAAACCAGAAATTAATTGAGTTGCAGAATATATTGAATCGCAAAGATTCAGTGGTAAAAGCTCTCCGTGATAAGGTAAATGATGCCCTGCTCGGTTTTAAAAAAGACGGACTGGATGTAGAAATGAAAAACGGAAAGGTATATGTATCGTTACAAGAAAAACTCTTATTCCAATCTGGACGATGGGACATTGACCCTAAAGGACAAAAGGCATTAAAAAACTTAGCCAAAGTTTTAGAAAAAAATCCGGATATCAATATTATGGTCGAAGGACATACCGATAATCTGGCATATAAAGGTTCGGGAAATATTGAAGACAACTGGGATTTAAGTACCAAACGAGCAACTACCATTGTAAAATTTTTACTGAAAAATTCTAAAATCAACCCGAAACAACTAACAGCATCGGGGCATGGCGAATTTATGCCCGTCAGCACCAATGACACGAAAGAAGGACGAGCAAAAAATCGTCGTACGGAAATTATCTTAACGCCGAAGCTAAATGAGCTTTTCCAGATTATGGAATCAAATTAATCCGATTTGTGTTGTCACTTACAAGAGTTTCTATTATTACTAAAAACCGTTACGGTTCGGCGATTTTTTAATGCCGTAAAATTACGACTTTCGTGGATTGTTTCCCGTTGGTATGGAAAACCTGTAGTTTGGGGAATGCCCGAAGCTCTTTCCATTGAACCCACTACGGCTTGTAATTTGCATTGTCCTGAGTGTCCTGTGGGTAATGGTACCTTGAAACGCCCAACGAAAAATTTATCTTTTCTTAATTTTGAGCAAATCGTGGATAAAACATCACGATGGTGTCAATATTTGTCGCTATATTTTCAGGGAGAGCCATTTCTAAATCCTCAAATAATTTCGATGATTCACTATGCCAAACAGAAAAAAATGTTTGTTGCCTCATCTTCCAACGGTCATTTTTTTGATAATGATACAGCCAAACAAATTGTGGAATCGGGCTTGGATAAACTAATCATCTCACTGGATGGTGCCACACCGGAAATTTATCAAAGATACAGAGTGGATGGTAATTTTGAAACGGTAATTGACGGCATAAAAAATCTTGTTAAGTGGAAACAAACATTGCACTCCGGCACACCTGTTTTGGTTGTTCAATTTGTTGTTTTTCGCCACAACGAGCATCAGATAAATGAAATTAAAAAATTGGTAGCATCACTGGGGAAAATTCGCTTGGAAATAAAATCGGCACAGATATATGAATTTGAAACAAAACAGAATATTTTACCGGAAAACCACAAATACAGCCGTTACGATTTTGGCAGTAATCAACCTCGAATAAAAAGCAATTTACCAAACCGTTGTTGGCGGTCGTGGCATAGTGGCGTTGTTACAGCCCAAGGCGATTGGGTGCCGTGCTGCTTTGACAAAGATGCTGATTTTGCAATGGGAAATTTGTTGTCGGATAATTTGGACTTGATATGGAAAAATACGAAATATAAAGATTTTAGGGAAAAAATATTTACTGACAGGCAATCAATTACGATGTGTAAAAATTGCACGGAGGGGCTTCGGAAAAAGTTGTAATACCATTAGCATTTTTATTTTAGTCCAAAATTGTTTTCCTTTTTCGCAAAAAAATGGAGTAAAATCTTAGCCCGCATTATTCATACAAGAACTTTGTGAATTGTATGAATGTGCGACAGATAAAGGGTTGGGAATGCGGGAAATCCCGATTTAGAAATACCCAAATTTGGGGTTTTACAAAACCACCAAATTTGTTGGTATTACTTAATCGTAAAAATTTCTGTGAATTTTTGGGGTTAAATCGGCGTTCAGTGTTCATTATTCGTTATTTAGGTAAATAATATCGAATATCGATTAACTGCCGAAGGCATCCTTCCAAAAAGAATCCCTTTGGGACTTTGGGAGAATAATAAATTTCGAAGTTTTATCCTAATAAATCTTGGCAAATCATTGGACTATTTGCTATTTGTATTTGGTATAACATAAACAATTAGACGCCATGGACTGCGGATCAACCTGCCTCCGTATGGTAGCCAAATATTATGGTAAAAGCTATTCTGCTCAAACCTTACGCCAACGCTTTTACATAACCCGTGAGGGCGTGTCGCTTCTCGGTATTAGCGATGCCGCCGAAAGTATTGGTATGCACACCATGGGGGTAAAAACTACACTCAAAAAATTAATTGATGAAAATGTTACCCCCTTTATTGCCCATTGGCGGCAGGAACATTTTGTTGTTGTTTATAAAATTACTAAAAACAAGGGTGTTGCTCAAAGCAACGCCCTTGTTAAAATACACTTTTAGAGCCAACGCCTAACTTTTACGAGCAAACAGGAGAAAAAATGACAATTAAAACGGATAAAATAATTTAA
>JALTEO010000079.1 GCA_027073875.1 Bacteroidales bacterium | reverse complement strand
TTCAAGCCACATTTTCGGTGGTGGCAAAAACAGTAGAATTTGATTCTGCTACGAATAATGAATCAACAAATTGGGCATTGCCTTCTGAGTCACAGGTGTTATTCGGCGATGCGAATTTTTATTTGGTCGAACGTGATTTATTCACTATCGAAGCAAGCTCAAACGATACATTGATTGTTGATGAAGGCGGTGGATCGGTTACGGTGACAATAGATGAAGGCGCTTATATCGCCGGCGAATTAGCGCAGAACATTGAAACGAAATTAAATGCAAATACGAGTCTGTCAAATACTTACACCGTCAGATACATCAACGACAATCGCAAATTTGAAATTGATGCCGATGGTTCGTTCATTGTAAAAGGTACTGGGCTGATTAATAGAACAATTGGTTTCACAACATCAGATACTGGTTCAGACACAAAACATGGTTCTACACATTATGCTGTTACCGATGGAATGTTTCAAACCGTAGAATCTTCAGGTAATAAAATTGCATTTAGCAAAATCACGGTTTCATTAAATAACAACCTCGATACTGGTTCGCAAGATGCTACAACCGGTCAAGAAATTGCTGAACCGGAACGAGCGGGAATGCGCGAGGTAAAAGTTACACTTGAAATGCCGCGGTATAATAGCGATGCTTTAATAAAAGGTGCGAAATACAGCACAGTCTATTCCGGTGTGCTTGTTTTTCAAGGGAATGCAATTAGTAGTGATTACGAGGAATTAAAATTTTATTTTCCGCAGCTTATATTCAATTCGGCAAAAGCACCTGTGGATGGAGCGGATTTAATTAAAGTAACTTTTGATATGGATGCACAAGCGGCTGATCGGTTTTATGATTTTGTGAATTTTGATTTCATTCATTATCTGTGGATGACAATGAATACAGCTGATCAAAACGTGAATTGTTTTGGGGCTTATACGGATGGGTTATATGCTGGTGGCGTATCTGCCGGTGCATCTGAGCTAATGAAATGGGATGGCACGAGTTGGAGCGTGGCCGCATCAAGCACTAATGATGGAATGGAATCACTAAAGCAATTCCAGAATAGCTTATTTGTTGGGTGTGAACATGGCGTAATTTATGAATGGGATGGTACAAGTTTAAGCACGAGCACTGACGTGGGTGACGGGACAATTAAAGATTTTGAATTGTATGATGACAAATTGTATGCATGTGAAGATGCCACGGGCAAAGTTTTTGCATATGATGGTAGTAGTTGGTCATTGAGTTGTGATACGGTTGCAACGGCTGCATTTCAGTTGAAGGCATATAATAATAAATTGTATTTTGCGGCAGCGGATACAAATGGTAAGGTATTTGCGTTTGATGGTACGACATGGTCAACGTCTTGTGATTTTGGAGCTGGCACAAATAATGCTATGGCACTTGAAGTGCACGATGGTTTTTTATATGCATCAGTTACGGATAGTAATGGCCATGAATTATTTAGATTTGACGGTAGCACTTGGACGAAGGTTTTGAATAATAACAGTTCTGAAATTAAATTTTTGCTTTCATATCGGGATATGTTACTGATATTCCCTTACGGCACAAGTCAAGACGTGTACTTCTTCGAAGATACTTATTATCCTTCGGGTTCGTATGGAAGCATGTCGCTGATAAGCAGTTCTATTAATTTAACTTTTACTCAACAGCCGGTACAGTTTGCCGGATGTGTGTTTATGCCAATTGGTACGGCAACGCCAAAATTTTTCAAGCCGGCGCAAGATATTATGATCTCAAATACGAATACAAATTCGCATAATCCATTATAATTTAAAAGGAGCACAAAGATGCCAAAACTTAGTTTATGTTACATCGTCAAAAATGAAATTGAGACATTGCCGGAATCAGTCCGGCACATGCAAGGCCTATACGACGAACTCGTTGTCGTTGATACCGGCTCCAGTGATGGCACGGATGCTTGGGCGCATACTGTTGCCGATATTTACAGCGAAATTATTTGGGATAATGATTTTGCTATGGCAAGAAATCATGCGCTTGAGCTTGCGACTGGAAATTGGGTATTGATGCTTGACGCCGACGAGTGGATTGATGAACGGTTCTTTGGTTATTTGCGTGAGAGCATTGGCGTCGATGTCGATGGCTATCAGTTGCCGGTATTTAATTTTTTGCAGAGTCCGTTTTGGGTTAAAAAACCGATTATATTTTATGGGAAGGCCTTGCGATTATTCAAGAATTATGACAATGTCGCCTATACCGGCAAAATACATGAGCAACTGCAAGGCATAGACCGTGTCACAGATAGCAAAGCCGCGATTTATCACTTTAAATACAAGGAAGAGCGCAGGATTAAAAAGAAGTCAAAACTGTATTTAAAATTAATGGAAGAAAAAATTAGAAGTGAAGGCCGGACATTTTTAAATGTTGTGCACCTTGCCGATGTCTATCGCAGCCGTTATATTTGGCTGCACGACAAAAAAGACCTGAGGAAATTGGTGTCGTTGCTTGATGAAGCGTTAAAAATTAAAGATGATCTTGCAATAGCAAACATCAGAGATCATTACAAAAAAGAATTAAGGAGTGCGGGATAATGGCTAAGGCAAAAATGAAGTCAAAAATTAAAACAAAAACCGTTGTCAAGGAATTAAAACGACTTGATGATGGAAGTTGGTATGGTGTTGTTAACGTTAATGGCAGGGATTATTCGGATCGATTTACTGTTTCCGGCGCCGAAGTCGCTGTAAAAAGACTTGATAAGGACTCGGCGATGTCAAAATTTTTCGCCGTAGTATTGGCAGAGATAAATAAACAAAGAAAGGAGCACGAAGATGCCAATTACAATAATTAGAGATGATGAGCGTTTGTCTACTGAATTTGACGATAGTATTTTCTATTACAAACGTATTAAAGACCAAGATTTTATGAACATTCGCCGTAAACACACTACACGCGGCGAAGTCGACCATGCTGCCGTTGGGTTGGAAGTGTTACAAAGTTATGTCGTCGACTGGGAAAATGTACTTGACCCAGATGGCAATGAAATCAAATTTGATAAGGATTTAATAAATTCTTTACCATCTGTTGTGCAAGTGCATTTGTTGAATCAGATTAATGGCGATACCTCGGGATTGAATGCATTAAAAAAGTCGAAAGCTACGCGGAAACCTTAGCCACTTTTAGCCTGACTCCGCGTAGCTGCATTAAATGCAGGGCTGATTATGCTAAAAATAATCGTAGTGTACCATGCGATGTCGATGGCATTTGTGGCTTAACCGGTTATCCAATCGAAGGTGATGAGAATGGCAGATTTGTTATGGATATTGACCGACAAACACAAATTGTGGCTGATATTTGGTATGAAATAACTAGTATATCGCCGAGAAAAAAATATGAAATTTATGGT
>JALTEO010000078.1 GCA_027073875.1 Bacteroidales bacterium | reverse complement strand
AATGGTAATAAAAATTTGGAATTGCGTTTTCATCCGGAAGGTGCATTTTGGATGGAAAAAGAACCTGAAGGAGAAGCATCGAAAGAATAAAAGGAAATTTTTCCTAATATAAGAATTTCTCATAAGAAGAGGGTTACTTTCTGTTGAAGGTAACCCTCTTTTTTTACACATTTTTGAGAAAAAGGTAATTCATAATGAGAATTTTTATATTTTAACACCAAATTTTAAAACTTTTAATTTATGGTCTTTAAGAAAATTTTATTGCTTTTGACCTTGTCTGTTTTAGGTCTTGGTACGAAAAGTTTTGCAGGAGATATTGTGTCGTTACAGAATGGAGATAAAGCTACTGTAACGGTTGAAAATCATCAGAATATTTCTAATGATATAAAGGCAAATGAGGAGGAGGTAACTGAAAAAGGAGAGGAAGAAGAAGGTGGCATGGAGCCATTGTTTTTTATTATTATTGCTCTTGTAATAGGTGCCGGTGTTCGGCATTTTTTTAGAAAAGTGCCATTGCCATTTACTGTAATCTTATTAATATTTGGTATTGGGTTGGGGCTATTAAACCGGTTTGAGCTGTTTAGCGGTTGGGGCGAAACAATCAGTAAGTCGTTAGTTTGGGCTGCACATATTAATCCTCATGCAATATTATTTGTGTTTTTACCTATTTTAATTTTTGAGGCGGCTTTTGGTATGGATTTGCATACATTTAAAAAAACGGCTGTTAACTCAATTATTTTGGCTGTCCCCGGAATTATGATAGCATTAGTATTAAGTGCAGGATTAGTAATTCTGTTAAAGGTAATGAATATTGGTCTATTTTCTTGGGGGTGGGTTATTGCACTGATGTTTGGTTCGGTTATTAGTGCTACCGACCCCGTTGCTGTAGTGGCTTTATTAAAAGAATTAGGAGCAAGTAAAAAACTGGGAACACTAATTGAAGGAGAGTCGTTATTAAATGATGGAACAGCTATCGTATTTTTTATGGTGTTTTTTACGGCAGTAACAGGAGCTACTGCCGAAAATTCTGCCGTTGTGGAGTTTTTTAGGGTTTCTTTCGGTGGGCTTTTAGTTGGATTGATAATAGCAGGAATTGTCATTGCTTGGGTTAAACGAGTCTTTAATGATGTTTTGGTGGAGATGAGTGTAATTATTGTGGCGGCATATCTTACATTTTTTGTTGCGGAACATTTTATGCACATGTCCGGTGTATTGGCATTGGTTGCACTTGGATTGGCAATGGTAGGTGTCGGGAAAACAAGAATTAGTCCCGAAGTGGAGCATTTCTTACATGAGTTTTGGGAACTGGCAGGATTTATAGCTAATGTGTTAATCTTTATTATCGTTGGGGTTATCATTGCTCAAAGAGTAGAATTTACGGCAAATGATTTCTTAGTTCTAGGCATTTTTTATGTTGGATTACACATTGTTAGAGGAATAATGATAATAATGCTTTATCCGATAATGAAAAGAATAGGATATGGAATAAATAGAAGTGAAGCAACTATACTTTGGTATGGTGCATTGCGAGGAGCTATTGCTTTGGCATTGGCTTTGGTTGTTCTTGGTGTCGATGATAAATTTATTTCGCCTGAAATTAAAAGTCAGTTCTTTTTTATCACTGCCGGAGTTGTTACACTTACTTTATTAATAAATGCAACAACCATAAAATTTATCGTTGATATGCTTGGATTGTCAAAAATTGCACCTGCAAAAGCAATGATGATACATAATGCTAACCAGTATCTGAGAACAAGTACCGAAAATGCAGTTGAACGCCTTAAAAAAGATAGGTTTATTAGTAATGCAAATTGGAGTACGGTTAAAGATTATTTGCCCAATAAAGTAAATGCGGAAAAAATTGAAGGGATAGAAGTTGAAGCTATTGCTGAAATGAGAAAACGGGTGCTCGAGAAAGAAAAAAGCAGTTACTGGTCACAATTCAAAGACGGGTTATTGGGACCTGTCGCTGTACAAATTTTATCTAGTGGCATTGATGAGATTTTAGATGAAGGCGGTATGGTTTCTCTGTCAAAAAGAAAGGACTTGGAATTGTTATTAAATACACCTAAGTTATTGAGTAGAATGCAGTCACTACCTTTATTAAAGAGAATTACTCGAAATAGATTCTTTGAGAAATTGGCAATTAGTTACGATTGTGCAAGAGGATTTGTTGATGCCCAAGAAGAGGCAATTAAACTTGTCGAGAGTATTGGCAGGAGCTTAGACGAGAATGACAAGGAGGGAGAGAAAAGTTTAGCAAATATTGAAATTGAGATAAATGAAAATAAAATACAAGGGCTTACATTTATCAGAAATCTAAGGAAAACATATCCGGAAATTTACGATGCCATTGCAACACGACAAGCTATTCGTTCAATGCTCAACTATGAACTTAAAACAATTGAGCGGCTGCATAAAAACGGAAGGATTGATTCGGGAGAAGCTAATAAGATGATTCATAGTGTAGAAATACGAATGAAAAAATTATTGCTCAAACCGCCAAAAGCTAAAATTCCGGAAATAATTGAATTGATGCAAGAAATTCCATGGCTACAAGATATAAATTTAACTTTATCTGTTAAAATGAGAGATTTCTTCAAACTGAAAATCTTCTCAGTAGGCGATAAAATTATTAAAGAAGGTGCTACAGACAAGGATATTTATATTATCACAAGAGGAACAGCTCAGGTTACTGTTAATGATGAACCTATTGATGTATTAGGGCATGGTAGTGTGGTGGGTGAAATATCTGCTCTTACCGGTTGTCCGCGGACAACAACAGTTACAGCCGAATCACCGGTTACTGCTCTGTGGATGTCATTAGCAAACTTAAAGGAAATTTTAAATGAATCGGAGGAACTTCAAAACCGGTTGTGGAAATTTGCTGCCATGAAAATTACTGAAAACTTATTGCGAAATAAAGAACCTTATAATGTGTGGCGACCAAAAGAATTTCAACGGTGGCTGAAAAAAGGTGAATTAAATGTGATAAAAGAAAATCAATCAGTTGAAATTCAAGAGAATATTATCATCCTTATTCACGGAAAGGCAAGCGTAAAAGAAACAGAAATTGCTTCACCGGCTATTATTGAAGGCAAGGATGTAAAGGGACTTTCCGACGCAAAAATATTTATCTTGCCCAAACCGGAATAATTAATAATGTACAATTGACAGTTTATGCTAAAGGCATTCTCTCCAAAAAAGTAAAGCGTCATCTTGAACTTGCTTGTCCTCGAAACTTTGTTTCTGGGTTTCAGGGTCTCATGAGTTGAGATTCCGAACCAAGTTCGGAATGACGGAAGGACTGAGAGGGTAGGCAAGTTCGGAATGTCATACTAAACCGCTATCAAGTTGATGAAATAACTTGATGGTTGG
>JALTEO010000077.1 GCA_027073875.1 Bacteroidales bacterium | reverse complement strand
CTATGGTAGCGTTTAATTCAGTCGCTGTTTCCTGCAAGATATTAATCTTATCATTGGAAATTTGTTCAATATCGAGATCTGTAATCCTTGCCATTTCGCCTAAATGAGGAGTTAAGATAGTGGGGGCGTGACGACTTTTAATACAATCCAGATCCTTAGAAACAGCTGTTATTCCATCACCATCAATCAGTAAAGGTTTTTTTATGTCAGTACATAACTTTCTTACCAGCAATTGAGTTTCACCGTTTAACGATAATCCGGGGCCAATTATAACCATGTCCACATTTTCAGAAAATGCTAACAATTGCTTTTCGTTTTCAAGACTAATACTTCCTGATAAAGTACCTTTTTGAGGAACAACAACAATTTCACTTCCTTTATTACCAACTACAGTTGCAACTTCAGGCGTAGTTGCCAAATAAGAAAGCCCACCACCTGCTTTTAAAAACGACATGGCAGAAAAATAAGGCGCTCCCAAATAGTTAACTGATCCGGCAACAAACAATACTTTTCCAAAACTACCCTTATGCGAGTCAATATTTCTTAAAGGGATAGGTTTCAAATCAGTAGTAGCGATTTTTAATTGGTCAGATTCCTGCATAACCGGGGGGAAAGAAATATGCGAAACATATAACTTACCCGCATACTCGTAACCGGGAAAAAGTAAGCTTCCTATTTTGGGTAATCCAAAGGTTATGGTGAATTGAGCTTTCACAGCTGTCCCCATAATTTTTCCTGTATTGCCATTGATGCCTGATGGAATATCAATACTGAAAACAGGCTTCCTGCTCTTATTTATTAATTCGATTACCTCTTTGTAAATGCCGGTAACCTCACGGTTAAGCCCGGTTCCAAAAATAGCATCAACAACAGCATCAGCACGCTTCAGTTTTTCAACTGCCAATGAAGTATCTTGAAGATAAATAATTTCGATTTGCAACTTTTTTGCAATTTCAAAATTTTGTTTGGCTGCCCCGTCGTATTTTTTACTATTGCCCAAAATAAAAATGGTAATTTTTCCACCGGCAGAAAGTATTTTTCGGGAAACAACAAGCCCGTCACCGGCATTATGCCCTACACCACAAAAGGTAACAAAGTTTTTATATTTAATGCCAACCTCCTTTAAAATAGTAAAATAGGCCGCCTGGCCTGCATTTTCCATAAGTATTTCTTCGGGGATACCATACTCGTTAATAGCACGGGCATCCATTTTCCTCATCATCTCTGTGGTGCTAATTTTCATAATATAAAATATTTAAAACAAATATAAAAGTAATCTTTCTAAAAGAACTTAGTTCCAACTATTTTCAATTTTATTTACAATTTCAAAAATAGAAAGAGACATATCAGCATTCTTTTTTTTAAGAACAATAGATTTTCCTTCATCAGCTAATTTACGGGCTTCAATATTAATGGGAATAGCTCCAAGAAAAGAGATATCCATTTGTTTGGCTTGCTTTTTACCTCCTCCAATACCAAATAAATCAATTTTATGGCCGCATTTTGGACAAATTAAACCAGACATGTTTTCAATAAGTGCGATATGAGGAATCTTCATTTTTTTAGCCATGCTAATGGCACGTGCAGAATCAATTAATGATACTTCCTGGGGAGTAGTTACAACAATCGCCATATCGGGTTTCATATTTTGAGCTATGGTAAGACTTTCATCACCAGTACCGGGAGGTAAATCAGCTACAAGATAATCTAAATCACCCCATTCTACATCTCCTAGAAATTGATTTATCATTTTAGATCGTAATGGGCCTCTCCAAACTACTGCTTCGTCAGCAGGCAGTAAATTTGCCATGGAGATAATTTTTACACCATGGCTTTCGCGTGGAATAATATGGTCTCCATCAGTAACCACATTGCCTTTAATACCAGTCATTTTAGGAACATTAGGCCCTGTTATATCCGCATCAAGGATTCCCGTTTTATAGCCATGGGTATGTAACCCATAAGAAAGATTAACACTCACCGTTGTTTTGCCTACTCCTCCTTTACCACTAAAAACCACTATACGATGCTTAATATGACTAATGTTGTCGGATATTTTCTTCCCTTCTTGTGCTAATTTTTCTCTTTGTTCTTTTGTAATCATGATGTTTTATTCTTTATCATTTAAATAATAAAAAATTTATATTTAATTATGTTATTCTTATTCTATGATATTTATTCTGCACCCCAGTTTTCATAATCAGTTGACTGTTGTTGAGCTTTTTTATGTTGTTGCACCTCCTCTTTAATTTTAATAGTTAAAACGGGCAATTTAGCATCATCAGCAATATTTTCGGCCAGGTTTCCACCAATAATATGATTAATACCTGATTTACCATGGGTTTCAATCGCAACCAGGTCTGTTTTTTGCCGGTTACTAAAATTAAGAATTCCATCTTCAATATTTGAATCATTCCAAGTATTTATGGTGAAATCGGTCAGATTAAATTTCTTTGCAAAATCTCCCATTAGCTTTGTACTTGTATTTGTTGTTTCAAAATATCGTGGCGTTATTACTTTGAGCAAATCAACCTGTGCTTTATATAAATCGATAAAGAATTTAATTTTCTTAAAAACCGAATAAGAATCATCATGAAAATCTGATGCAAAAACAATCTTTTTGATATCAAAAACTTCATCTTCTTTTTTAACAGTTAAAACAGGCGCACTTGCCATTCTGATTATCTTGTCAGCATTTGAGCCAATAAATAAATCATGACTTCCACTTTTGCCATTTGAGCCAATGACAATTAAATCAGCATTTTTATATTTATCCTTTGTAACCATTTCCCATGGTTTCATATTAGGTTCAAAATGCACACTTACTGTAATCCCTTTTAAAAAATCCATTTTTGTCAGTGCAGCAAGTTTCTCCTTCTTTACTGCTGACAACTGATCATAAAAATCTTTGAACTGAACATCTTCATGTGCTTCTCTGGAAGATAAATCATATGTATGCACAAGTCTGATTTGAGCATACATTTTTTTTGCAATGTTTGCTGCTGTTTTCAAAGCATATAGCGCATGCTCTGAAAAATCGGTTGGAACTAATATTGTTTTCATGGCTTAAGATATTTAATTTTAATGTTTTAATTATTTTTCTTTTTTCATGGTACAAAGGTAAGGTGCTAGATACGATTTCACAGGAAAAAGCGATTCTATCTACTTAACCTGAATATTGAGATTACTCAATAAATTTATTGATGTATAATTGCTTAATACATGACAATTTTTAGTTTTACCAATATAAACAACAGATATTTAAGCTATTATGTTGACAATCCCACATTACCATTGCAAGCCACTCTGTTTCTATTGAAAAAATTGCCCCGCTCCCAAATGTTTTCTTTGTAAGGTTATACATTGAAAATCAAATGGA
>JALTEO010000076.1 GCA_027073875.1 Bacteroidales bacterium | reverse complement strand
CTGATCTTCATTTCATCTGTTGATGCCAAGGCATTTGATTGATCGCCAATACGAAATGTCAAATCGCTGAAGCATAATGTCGTTGGGTCGGTATAGCTAATGCCATCAAATGCTGAAGATGCATTCACAATACCGGAATCACCCGTGCGCAATAAATCCTTTGCAATTAAATCCGTACTAAAAGTAATTTTGCCCCCGGCTTCGCCATTGATTTCCAAATTATTAATCTTCGCCCCGTGTAATTCCCACACACTCACGCTTTTATCAAAAGCGATTGTATGCTGAACCGAATCGTCATTGCCAGTTGCATATTTGTTCAGTCCATTCGTTGCATCGCGTGAACCGGCGGCCATAACCGCACCATAAAGAATTTGCTCAAATGTCATTGTACCAGTGGCACCGGAATCATAAATAACTTCACCGCCCAAGGCACCGGTTACGGACACGGGGCCATTACATGCACTACGTCTTGCTGGATTGCCATCAAGATATTCGCTGACAATATGTGAAATTGCCCGTTCAATGCCTTCACTCGAAAATGGCAGCATCCTTGTAATTGCAACGCCAGTGCCCCATGCCGTTTCTTTTCCAATCGCCGCACGCGCAGCAAAGCCTTTGCCTAAACTCATCATTATCTCCTTTTAATTAATTTAATTTTTCCATCAATAATTTCATAAAGCGCCCCGCACCTTGGACATTTAATTTGTCCTGCAACTTTACCTTTGCCATTTGTCTTCAATAGCAATCGGTTGCATTTTAATCCAAAGCGCTTGTCTCTTTTATCAGAGATAATGTTAAAACACCTTATCTCCTTGTGCTCATCTACTTTTAGCTCGGTCATGGTGAACTCGCCTCAAAGTCATATTTTACTGAAAAAATTAATTGCACGATTCCAACGGCCTGTTCAAAGTCAATGTACCGCGAAATCGAAGCCAAATATATGCCAGCTACATAGCTCAATCCCAGTCTATGATCCACAAGCACTGCCTTCACCAAATCATCAATCAAATATTCCATTTGCTCAGTCATCTGTTTGTCTTCTGCAGTCGGTACATGCACATAACCAATCACACTAATAAGCCAACCCGCTTCACCGCCACGACTTGAGCCCGATGTATATTCCGTATTCGTCAACGGCACATAAGGTGAATCACCTGGAATCATGCAAACCGCTGGGAAACTATTTACTTGCGTGTAATCAATATACCCGTAAGTGTGGCTCGCAAGTGTTAAATTGTACCCATTAGCTGTCGTTATCTCGGCAACCGCGTCATCTATCGCTTGCAGAATTGCAATTCTTTTACTCATCACTTACCTCCGCGGCGAGTTCACGCATTGACCGTTCAAATAAATGCTCTATCGTGCCCTTGCTTTCGTCAACTGCAGGGTGCAGGTATGGACGCGCCGGTATATTGATATTAAAATTTGATTTTTTTGTTAAGGCCATGCCCTTCCACATAGGCAATTGCGTTTGCTTATACATCGCCCAAAAAAACGCTCGCGACTTCGCCGTGACTTGGGGGTGGGTTTCGCCACCGTACTCGTGAATAGCTGCATACGGAACCGAAGTCCCAAACAAACCCTCGTAGGTGTTGCCCATGACAACGATCTTGCGAATGGATTCTTGCGCTCCACCAAGTCCAGTGCCAAAAGCGAAACCATCGATAAGTGATCGCGAAAGCCGTCCCATACGTATATTGAGTTTGTCACCCTTTGTGCCAATTGTGAAGCCAGAAGAATAATCAATGATTCTCGCCCTGACCATGTGCCGCTCAACAGCGGCCATACCTACAAACTGCATTGCCCGTAGCATCATCTTACGAATGGTTTCAGCGGCTTTGTTGTGAAACTGTGCAAACTTTGCCAGCATCTCTTTGTCATCTACATCTATTTCGAGCGGTGCCACTGCCATCAAAACATCTCCCGTCTATACCCGTCTAAAATTTCTCTCGCGACTGGTGGCAATTTATCGACAATATTCGACATCGATCCCATGCCGTTTGCCATTGACTTCGAAAGTTGTAACAACAAGCCCTTGCCTTTTGGCGCCATCTGCCACATTTGATCGACAAGTTGTTGACAGGCCAAGGTGATGTCACTCGGAACTCCGATAACGACATCATCTGAGGTATAACTCGAACTTCCGGTTTTGTCATCTCCATTAAAACCTAAAAGCGTAGCCATAGACTTTTGCGAATTCGTGCCGGTATTAAATAGCAAGCTAAATGTACTAGTCGCTGCAACAGTAAATTTCTGCGTGGCATGGGAATAGCTAACAGTATATGTCAACGCCGTGTTGTCGTCATCATTAAGCGCAGATTGAATGGCGCTGGCCAAGTCTTCGGCTGAATACCCTAACCATACCGTGTCACGCGTCTTGGCCTCGTCAACGGCAATATTTATCTCCGATCCAGTCCCTTCTTTAATATCCAAGTAATTATTCTGGCCACTAATAACATTAAAGCGCGTGTATCCAGCCCAATACTCGACTTTTACATTCTGCACGGCCTTATAAAAACTTGCCTCATCATCATAAAGCCCGATTTGGCCGATGTCTGGATACACAATCAAATCACTGGCATCGATTAAGGTTGTATCATCAAATTCGCGGTCGATGTCGTCATGTACGGTAATGTTTGTTGGCTCTTCCGGCGATGTCGTGGTATCGTAGACGACATAAGCAGGATAATTGCGTAATAACAATTTATTCTTGCCAGTGCCATCATAATACTCCGTGAATTGTCGCATCACAATTTTTTTGCCGATATATGTCTCGACAAACGCCGTCACCGCAGCCCTAAAACTATTAAGCAAATCATCATCACCAGAACCAGATATATTGAGCCAACTTTTTACATCTGCCAACGACACGATTTCGTACATTAAAACACTCCCTCAATGATTTTATTAATCGCTATTGTGATTAAAACGCCGATTCCAGTTCCAATTAATGCCACAACTATTCTGTCAATATTTTTTCGTCTACGATCTCTGCGGCCCTCAATACCGTCAATACGTCGATGCGCGGCATCGACTTTGCTGTTCACACGCTGCAACTCCGCAAAAATACCATTTTTTGGATGCAAAACATAATCAAGTTTTGTCCGCATATCCTGTATATCGGACTTTAAGTCGTTAAATTGTTCTTCAATGTATTGTCGCAGATCAAGCTTTTCCGGCTCTGACATCCCTAATTAATCCTTTCACATCTTCTATGGCATCATGCAAACTTGAATACTGTTTAATCACCATGTCCTCAAGTCCAATCATCTTTCGTTCAAGCTCTATGCGTTGCTTTACTTCTTTGTTAAACATTTCCTTTAGTCCAACCAAATCAAAGTTATTATTAATTTGTGTCGACTCAATAAGCCTGATGCGGCCTTCAT
>JALTEO010000075.1 GCA_027073875.1 Bacteroidales bacterium | reverse complement strand
TTGCCATCGTTTCTGATAAGGATGGCTTTATCTACGATTCGAACATGGGTGTTGTAAAAGTAGACGATAAACCAGGTCGGGATATCGTTTATCTGTCTCCTGAAGAACAGGTTCTGGAGATTTATTTGGCCGGATTTACCCCGTTACGTATCATATTGCACGATATTGGTATTACGTTGCATCCGAAGGAACTGTGGAAAATTCACGTAGGAGCCGAAGAATATTTTAAATTGGATTCGCTTCCGGTGGCAATTACTTCGACACCTCAATATGACGAAATTATCATTGACGGGAAAAAACACGGCTCTGGCCCCATTCAGTTGCTGGTGCAGGGTACTCACATTCTTCATATAAAAATGTCAGGTTACCAAACCCTGCGTGATACCATTAATGTCGATAAAAATCATCTGAAGTTCAATTACACATTAAAGGAGCTGGAGTATGCGCGCTTGCGGATAACCAGCACACCTTCGGGTGCATCCGTTTATATTGATGAAGTTAATGTTAGGCAAACACCTCTGGAAACCATGTATCCTACCGGTAAGCATCTTTTGCGCATAGAGAAAAATGGCTATCAGAAAATTGAGCAGATCGTTCAAATTAAAAAACCGCTGACAGCTAAGAATTTTGCATTGGAGAAACTTCAGGCTTATTTGCAGATCAACACTTACGGTTATGCACGAATTACAGTCAATGGCCAGCAGGTACCAGCTAACGCCAAGCTAACAATGGAACCCAAATTAGTCACTGTTAAAATTTATGTAGCAGGAATGGATTCCACCCAACGAACCATTCCATTGCCCCCTAATAAATTTCAAAAAATCGATTTTTACCCGAAATTCCCGGCCGGCGAAGTGCAAATTAGTGCCGATCCGCTGAACGCGGTTATTTCTCTGTACGACTTTAACAACAAATTAGTGGCACAGGATACGGCCCAATTAGTCATTCGAAAACTACCGGCTACATCGTACGCGTTATGTGTAACCGCTCCTGGCTTCAAAGAAGACCGTGAAACAATCGTGGTTATTCCCAATCAGAGCATAACAAGAATCGTGCATTTAAAACATCGGCAACTGACGGCTTCTTCGTCCTCCTCCAAAAGGCAGCCAAGTGATCGTAAGCCATGGCGCTCTATCGTTCTTTTGAACACAATCCCCAGAGAGCCTGGCACAGATCTTTTCCGTTGGACATGGAACCCGGCGGCTATTCAGCAAGGATTTTTAATTAACGGAGGTGTGGTTTATGAAAATTATCTGCTAAAACACGAAACTTCCAGAAATTCAATTTACAAAGAAATGCAGGTCAAAAATCAAATCTATTATTCGGGTGCATATCTAGCCGGTGGGCCTTTTCAGTTTGGCATTAATTATGCAAAACGGATAAAATACACAGAAGAACAAAATATAAAAATTTTAAATCGATCCATTGTTCCGCATTCTTACAAAGAAATTTCGGAAATCATTTCACCGACATTAGGCCTGCGATTTTCTTTTGGTTTGTCTCTGGCGGCCAGAGGTAATTTTCAAAATATTCATTTTAGTAATCGTGGATCGGGTAATGAAAACAATGATTCCAATACAATTTTTACTATCGACGCCGGAATAGAGCAGAATTTTTGCGATGTGTTGTTTGTTGATATTTTTGCCAACGCAGTTAAAGAATTTGATAACGGTAGTGAGATTCGCTTTGCCTATTTACCGAAATATGTAAACGCCAGTGCCACCCTTAGGTTGGGCACGATGTGGCTTACGGGAGGCGTGCGTCTGACCCGAGCCAAAAGCTTTACCGATTCTTTGCTATTCCTCAGAGCAAACTTGCAAGTATCAAATGTGGTGTGGATTAAGGCATTTTACACAAAAAGCCGGGTTTATCCCATTTTTGACATGGACGTGAATATGTCTACGCCCGTGGTGATTATGGGAGGCGGTTTTCACTTGAACTTGGATGGTTTGATTCTCGGTTACCAGGCAACTTTTTTAAAATTTTCCAGAGTCGCCATCACAACTTACGGTTTGGAAGCCAATTTGTTAGATCGGAATCATTGGAGACACGAAATAAGTGTTTCTCTTGTATTGAAATAAAAGTTGAACTAAGCCTCGCATACGAGGTTAAGTTCAACACAGGTGTCAGCGCATAATTTACCACACGTATGATTTATAGATTCTTAATCGGGAAATCCGAGAGTTTGTCTCTAACATTTTTAGTTGTTGTTTCATTTTTTGACCCATCCCCTAACCCCTTCCCTGATACATAGGGGAAGGGGAATTAAGGGGGGCAAATGGTTCTTCTAAATTTCAAATATTTTGGGTTAGGTATTTTGTAAATTATTTTGCCTTGGCAAACACGGTTACATTCCTATCATTATAATCCCCCATAATATTTACTAAAGTTTTTAAGGCATCAATGTTAACGCTATTTACACAATATGAGTATATTGTTTATAATCATGGCTGCTATCTATTGTCTTTTTAATATTTTGTTCTGATATTTTATTGGCATTAAATTTGTATTTGGATAGATAGTATCACAATTCATCTGTTTGTTTCATGGGCAAGTCGAGGTAAAAAATGAAATATTTTTCTTTCGTAGCTATTATGATTTTAATTTTGAACAGTTGTGAAAAAGATTTTTCCGCTCTAAATCAAACTGAACTTCATGGTAATCGAACCTACTTCGAAAGCCCGGAAGGTTTAATATATAAACTGGAAGGATTGAAGGAAATCTATTCTCTTGATGAAAAAATTAAAGCAAAATTTACAATTATAAATAAATCTGACACAACCAATTATCACGTATTCACTTATTCAGGGCCTATATTTTCATTTTCAGTTTTCAACGAAAATAATGATAGAGTGTATGATAACTCATTTAGAACCGCTACAGTTTATAATTTTTATTTTAGACCTAATGACACTTTAACGTATTCTTTCCAATGGGATCAATATTATAAAACATTAAATCATTATTCATCTCTCAAGGTATATTCAGGTAAATATTTTATTAAACCGCATCTTATCGGAATTCCTACAAATAATGTTGGCAAATGGATAAAGATAAATGAAGTTGGCGATCCGCTTTCAACAAAACTATATTATTATTTCTCAGACTATGATTCTTTAAAAATTGATTTTCTGTTACGTAATAGAACATCAAAAAAACTCCACTATATTTTAAATAATGAAAATAATATAAGAAATCCATTGGCAAGAAAAGTTTTAAAGTTAATAAAATAAGAATACAAAAAATTTCCTTTTTGTTCAAGAAATATTGTAAAAAAATTTGGAAGAGTCTCTTTATTTGCATTAAATCAATTAGAAGAAGCAGATATTTTATATCAATTTCCTCAATTAATAGAAATAAGCCATAAACCAGTTGCACAAACAGAGCACACAATTTTAAT
>JALTEO010000074.1 GCA_027073875.1 Bacteroidales bacterium | reverse complement strand
GCGGCACCAATATCAATCAGTGTTTGATTAACAACGGCAATCTGTTCTGCATATTGCGGGTGTGAGATATCTACAATATGAATCAAATAATCGGCTTCGCGAACCTCATCGAGAGTTGATTTAAAAGACTCTACAAGCATGGTGGGAAGTTTGCGAATAAAACCAACGGTATCGGACAAAAGGAACGGTAAATTATGGATGATAATCTTCCGTACAGTTGTGTCTAAAGTAGCAAAGAGCTTGTCCTCGGCAAAGACTTTTTCGTTACCAAGTAAGTTCATCAGCGTTGATTTGCCAACATTGGTATAACCGATAAGTGCAACGCGAATTATTTGTCCGCGGTTTTTTCGCTGAACAGACTTTACCTTTTCAATTTTCGCCAATTCTTTTTTCAGTCGTGTAATTTTGTTTCGTATAATCCGGCGGTCGGTTTCCAACTCTTTTTCGCCGGGACCACGAAATCCGATACCGCCTTTTTGCCGTTCCAGATGTGTCCAGAATCCTGTTAACCGAGTCAATAAATACTGATATTGTGCTAACTCCACTTGGGTTTTGGCAGTTGCCGTTTTTGCCCGCTTTGCAAAAATATCGAGGATTAAAAAGGTACGGTCAATAACATCTTTTTCCAGAAATTTTCCAATATTTTTTTGTTGTGCAGGGGTTAGCTCATCGTCAAAAATGACAATGTCAATTGTGTGTGAATCAATAAATTCTTTTATCTCCTGTAATTTCCCTGTACCGATAAAATATTTGGGATTAATGTTTCGCAGTTGTTGTATGAATGTTTTTTCAACAACGATGTGAGCCGTCGTTGCCAAAAATGCTAATTCCTCAACAAATTCAGTTGCTTGGTTTCTTGATACCTCTGCGGAATAAGTTCCTATTAATATCGCACTGCTCCGGATAGCTATACTTCGCTTCTTAGCCATTTATCTAAAGATGCCCTTGTTTTTACCAATTCCGTTGTTGATAGCAATTTTCAGCGTATTAAAGGCATCATTAATCATAACAGGCGTTGGCGGGAAAGCCATCGGTTTTTTATTAATTAATTTTTTTGTCGCCTCATCTAATGCTCTTAAATCACCGTTGGCAGTAGCATATACATAATCAAATACTTGGTCGGCACCAACCGGCAAATATTTTAATTCCTGATGAAGTACATTGTCATAAAAAACAATCTTCCCTGCTACATGGACTTCTTTATGCAGATGGACTTCCGTCACATTACAAAAGATTTTTTCAATCTTCGGTACTTTGATATCATTGCCAAGCGAATCTTTCATCACATTACCGTTATCATCCAAAACATATTGCCAACCGTTTTGAATTTCTTTTTCTTTGTTATAGGATTTTTGGTTAGTAGAACCGGGCGTAGCAAACAATTTTTCAAACTGAATGATTACGGAATAATCTTGCTCCGGCGGATTTTTAATGTAGGTATGAAATTGAACCCATTTACTGTTGAATGATGGTGTGTTAAGGTCCAGCAACTTCTTTGACAATTCATCATTCAAGAAATTTGAAAAATTAACCAAAGATTTGTTTTCAACAAAAATAGAAACATGGCGAATACCTTTGGCATATGCTTCATTTATTAAGTCGTTAACATCCTTGTAGTTAGCATAATATTTTTTTGTTTTCTGAAATTCGTAATATGCCTGACGGGCTTTGTCTTTGTTATTGGATTTCAACAATGATTTGCCGTGAACATAATAATATTCTGCGGCTTTTTTTTGTGCTTCCACAATTTCGTTCTGATAATCAACCAACGGCACATTTTGTGTTTGCCCGTTTATTTTTAAGGGTAGAACAGGTTTAATCTGATTTTGTCGCGAATCCATCCGGCGGTAGGCATCAAATACATTATCCCAAATATCGGGAGTGCCTTGTTTCTTTAACATCACAATATAATCATTATCGGATTGCTGTGCTTTATTGTAAGCATTTATCAGTGAATTGACTTCTTTGGCTTTATCGGGGTGCCTGATAACACGATGCAACGAGACCTGAAAAGCACGGTCGAACTGTCCTTTGCGGATTAACTTTTCCGTATTACTGCACGAAAACAAGAAAAGTACGGCAATAAATAATGAAAAGAACACCTTTTTATTCATAATATTCTGATTTTTATAAAAAAAGTCCAAAAGTTAGCAACCTTTGGACTTAACTATTATACCAAAAGAATAGTTTCCAAAATTTTAATATAAAGTAAAATTAATTGGTAGTTGGAATGAAACTTTAACCGGTTTGCCGCGTTGTGAGCCGGGTTTCCATTTAGGCATGGACTTAACGACTCTTACAGCTTCCTTGTCTAAATAAGGGTCAATGCTTCTAATTACTTTTACATCAGTAATAGATCCGTCTTTGCCTATTACAAACTGAACAAATACTTTTCCGGTAATACCATTTTCTTTAGCAATTTCCGGATATTTTGTATGCTCCTGAATATATTTAAACATAGCAGCTTCTCCTCCGGGGAATTCCGGTTTGTTTTCAATCACATAGAAATTCACAACTTCATCTTCTTCCTCTTGTGGTTGAACATCAACAGGCTCAATTTCTGTATTCTCATCTGCTTCAGATTCATCAATTTCCAACTCATCATCAATCTCCTCATCGTTTTGTACAATGTTTAATTCTTCTACGACCTTTGGCGGCGGCGGCGGTGGTGGTTTTACTTCTTGTTGCCGGGTGATAGGGATAATCTCTTCTTCTACCTGCATGTCACCTAAACTACCAAGGGTATTTTCAGTTTTATTGGAACTCTTGTATTGAAAGCCAATAAAAACTACTGCAAGGGATACAATAAAGCCAATTTCAAGTAATATCGGTCGTTTTTTTTCTAAATCAACTTTTGGATTCTTTTTTACTTCCATAAGACAAATTTTTTTCAAAATTAATAATTAATTATCAAATAAAAATTTTTTTAAAGTTTTTTACCTGCTAATGGCAAAATTTATCGGTTGACGAACTTTAACTCTAACCGGTTTTTCCATTTGTTTTCCGGGAATCCATTTAGGCATATTTAAGATAACCCGCTTGGCTTCAGCATCTAATTCAGGACTAACACTACGGAAAATTGTAACGCTATCGATAGATCCATCTTTTTCAACCACAAAATCAACCCAAACAGTGCCTTCAACATTGTTTTGTAAGGCATTTTGCGGATATTTGATGTTTTTCTGATAATATTCATTAATATTTCCATTGAATTGAGGTTGCTCATTAAGCATCCATCCTGCATAAATAATATCGTCATCAGCATTATCATCATCCTTGGAAAGATCATAAAGAGAATCTAAACCGGAATAATCATCTATAAAATCCCAATAGCTATCATTTTGAGTATCATCCGATTTACTATCATTTTTAATCTGTTCAATCTTTGTAATTATCTTTATTT
>JALTEO010000073.1 GCA_027073875.1 Bacteroidales bacterium | reverse complement strand
ATAGAATACTACTTCTTTGTTTTAAAATATTTAGAAATAACTGCTTTTAAGTCGTTGGGAGATAGTGGCTTTGTAATGTAATCATTACATCCTGCCGCCAAAACCTTTTCTTTATCACCAGACATTGCATAGGCTGTTTGTGCGATGATGACAATTTCTTTATCAAACTTCCTTATTTGCTTTGTGGCCTGATATCCGTTCATTACGGGCATCATCATGTCCATGAGTATCAGATCTATATCCGGATTAGCTTTAAATATCTCAATGGTTTCTTTACCATTCTCTGCGTAAAGTACGGTTTCTGCTATGTCCTTTAAGATTACTGAAAGATATTGGCAGGATGCCTGATCATCTTCAGCAACTAATATTTTAAGTCCTTTGGAAATAGATTTTTTAGATTTTTTATCTTTGCTAGCTTGGGGTTTGTTTTCGTTTGATCCTGCGTAAACCGGTTCGTAAGGCAAAGTAAAACGAAATTCAGAACCCCTACCCGGCTCCGAATATTCGAGCCAGATCTTTCCACCTAACATTTCCACATAGGCTTTTACGATGGACAAACCCAGGCCGGTTCCCTGCATGGCCAGCCGGTCTTCAATATCGGCCTGTACAAAACGTTCAAATATAGCCTGGTGCCTGTCTTCTGGGATGCCCATGCCGGTATCTTTTACATAAAACTCCAACAGCTTATCCTTTTTCACGTAACCAAAATCTATCATACCATGCTTGGTATATTTTATGGCGTTCTTAACGAGGTTAGCCAGGATAGCATAAACCTTATTTCCATCGGACAAAATAACGGACTCTTCTGATGATAATGCTGTTTTATAAGAAAACCGTATCCCTTTCTCTTTTGTTTCAATACTGAAGAACTTATAAACATCTTCTATATTGTGGTTAATGTTCACCTCATGTGATGACACCTCAACCATTCCTGCTTCAATCTTTGAGATATCCATAATGGCATTAATGGTATTCATCATACGGTTTCCGCTCTTTTGGATGGCCTCGATATATTCTTTCCTTACTTCAGTACTCAGGTCTTCTTCCTCAAGCAGTGAGGTAAATCCAAGAATTCCGTTCATGGGCGTACGGATCTCATGGCTCATATTGGCAAGGAATGCACTCTTTAGGCGGTCGGATTCCTGTGCTTTTTCCAACGCTTTTCTTAGGTTTTCCTCATCTTTTTTTCTGGCAATTGCAATACTTGTCTGACGCGAAATGACTTCCAGTATCTCAATATCCTGTTTGCTGTAGGCATTTTCATTGTTATAACTCTGTACGGCAAGTACGCCAATAGCTTTATCATCTATCAGAAGAGGTATCCCAAGCCATACTGCTGCATCGGCACCGAACAGTTCTATTTCACCCGATTTTTCCAGTTCTTTTGTAACTTCTTTTGTTGCCAACAGTGGTTTTTTTGTTCTTAACACGTAGCCTGTTAGCGTTTTGCTTCCCGGGATAGAATTAAATTCATCCTTTTCATCAAGATGTAAAACAAGGGAAAACGTGTCTGTTTTTTCATCATAAAGAGCAACGTAAAAGTTCGTAGTATCAATGATAGTACTTAACTGTTCTTTCAAGGTCTTTACAAAATCACGAATATCAATGGTAGAAACTACAGCAGAGGAAATATTATTGATTATTTTTTGCTGTTGCTCCCGCTTTTTGCGATCGGTAATGTCTTCCGCAACTTTTATATAATTAATAATCTTGCCTTGTTTGTCGAAAATAGGAGATACAGATGCATTTTCCCAGAACAACTCCCCGTTTTTCTTTTTATTATGAAATTCCCCGTGCCAATCCTTACCCGAAGAAATAGTGTCCCACAACGCTTTGTACATTTCTAAAGGAAGCTCTCCCGATTTCAGAATCCGGGGATTTTTTCCGATAACCTCATCGGAAGAATAACCCGTAAGTTCTTCAAACTTAGGATTAACATATTCTAAAGCCCCCTGGGTATTGGTTATGGCGATAACAGCAGGGCTTTGGGTTACGGCTGTAGAGAGTTTGCGGAGGTTCTGTTCGGCTTTTTCCCTTTCGGCAATTTCTTTCCGCAGGTTTTGCGTTGTTTTATTCAGGTCCTTTAATACAACCAAATTGGCAATTCGTTGTTTTTCACTTTTTTCAAGTTGTTTGTTTAATTCTGCCGTTCGCTCTTTTACGGTTTTTTCCAACTCTTTGGAGTGCTCATTGGATTCTTCCCTGTATGTTTTGAGTCTTGTGGTCATCAAATTGAATGCACGGGAGAACTCTCCCAGTTCATCCTGACTATTTAAATTTACTCTGTAATCAAAGTTCCCGTTAATGACTTCCTCAGTACCTTTTAGTAGTTTTTGAACGGGCAATACAATACTATTGGATATCCTTTTCATTACAATCCATAGGATAATGAATATTAAGGCAAAGATTAATATAATCATACCGGTTAAATAATATACCGGCTGAAATGCTTCTTGTTCAGCAATTTCAGCAATTAAAGCCCACTGTGTCATGGAAATAAAATAATGTATTCCCAATACTTTTTTGCCAGTAAAACTTTTATAGACAGCATACTTTTCGAGCATGTTTTCAGGTAGCTTTTTGCTGATATGCTCAGCAAAACACAATCGGACTTCCAATGTGTTTATTTTCGTTTTTAAAAGAGGGATATTCTTTGACAAAGGGGAAATCAGAAAATGGTTCTTATCGACAAGAAATATCCTGCCTGTCTCTCCGAGGCCGACTCTGTTTTCCAATAACTTATAAAGCTCTTTTGTGCTAAAATTAACAACGAGAAGTCCTGAAAATTTATTTCGTACAAAAACAGGGGAGGAAACAGAAATAACCGGCTTTCCGGTCAATTTACTTTTGTGGATATTGCTAATATAAATCTTGCTCTTTCCCTCTTTATATAATGGATTACTGCTCAGGTCTGTTCCGATTTCATGTTTATCTGAAGACATGATAACAAGACCGTTTTTATTGAGAACCCTTACCCTTCTTATTTCAGAAAAACTTTTTTCCGTGCTTGAAATCCTTCTTTCAAGTTGTTTTAACCGCCATGTTTTATCTAATTTTTCATCAAGCCCATCCCTGTATGGGTTACCTGTAGATAACATTTTGACTGTCTGTTGGTAATTATTTAACAGGCTTTTTACCTGTAGAGCCCTCGATTGTGTAGTTGTCCGTAAGTAATCTTCCACTCCTTTTTTAATAATATTTGAAGCAAATAAAAAAATGATAAATACCCCAAGTAACATACTTGTAAACAAGATGATGTACAGCGTATCGATTTTTGTTTTTATCTTCATTTTGTCTTTATTTAGGATTAAGAAATAGTAGTAAAACTTTTATTCAACCACCTCGTATTTTGGTTTTTCGCCTAATTGTTGAAGCAATAAATTCACTTCTCTTCTTAATTCGTTAA
>JALTEO010000072.1 GCA_027073875.1 Bacteroidales bacterium | reverse complement strand
TATTCTTCACGGAAATGACCACCACAAGACTCATTACGGTTCAATGCATCGCGTAAAATTAATTCGCCCATATCAAAGAAATCGGCAACTCGCAATCCTTTTTCCAATTCAGGATTAACACCATCGGTAGAACCTGTAATTTTTACATCTTTCCAGAATTCAGCTTTTAGTTTTGCTACCAATTCCAATCCTTCTTTCAAGCGTTCTTCTGTTCTTGCCATACCGGCATGTTCCCACATAATTTTACCAAGCTCACGATGGAAATGATCAACCGTATGACTTCCGTTAACCGACATCAGCTTTTCAATCCGTTCTTTAACAGATTTCTCAGTATCGTTAAATTCCTGAGTGTCTGTTGGAAATCGTGGTGTTGTAATTTCGTCAGCCAAATAATTCTGAATGGTATAAGGTAATACGAAATAACCGTCAGATAATCCCTGCATCAATGCCGATGCTCCTAAACGGTTAGCACCATGGTCGGAGAAATTGGCTTCACCGGCAACAAATAGTCCCGGGATATTGGATTGTAATTCGTAATCAACCCACAAGCCACCCATCGTATAGTGGATAGCAGGATAAATCATCATCGGATATTCGTAAGCATTAACATCGGTAATTTCCTCATACATATCAAAAAGGTTACCATACCGTGCTTCAATCACATCTTTACCTAATCGTTTGATAGCATAGCTGAAATCAAGAAATACACCTAATCCTGTAGGAGCAACACCACAACCGGCATCAGTTCTTTCTTTAGCAGCACGGGAAGCCACATCTCTCGGAACTAAGTTACCAAAAGCAGGATAGCGTCTTTCCAAATAAAAGTCACGGTCTTCATCAGGAATATCTGTTGCTTTTTTCAAACCTTTCTGAATTGCTTCAGCATCTTCTTTTTTCTTTGGTACCCAGATTCTTCCGTCATTACGCAAACTCTCTGACATCAAAGTTCGTTTCGACTGATAATCGCCATGTGTTGGGATACAAGTCGGATGAATTTGAACAAAAGCAGGATTGGCAAAATAAGCACCTTTTTTATATGCTTGAATGGCAGCACTACCATTTGAACCCATTGCATTGGTAGATAGGTAATATGTATTTCCATATCCACCGGTTGCTAATACAACGGCATGAGCAGAATGTCTTTCAATTTCACCGGTAATAAGATTACGGACAATAATACCTCTTGCTTTTCCGTCAATAAGTACCAAATCCATCATATCGCGACGGCTATACATAGTTACCGTACCTTTGGCAATTTGACGATTGAGTGCAGTATAAACACCAAGTAATAACTGTTGTCCTGTTTGACCTCTAGCATAAAAAGTACGCGAAACCTGAGCACCGCCAAATGAGCGGTTAGCCAATGTTCCACCGTATTCCCGTGCAAAAGGAACACCTGCAGCTACCATTTGGTCAATGATATTGTTACTGACCTGTGCCAAACGATAAGTGTTTGATTCGCGTCCACGATAATCACCACCTTTTACAGTATCATAGAATAAACGATAAATGGAATCCCCATCATTTTGATAATTCTTTGCAGCATTGATACCACCCTGTGCAGCAATACTGTGTGCCCGTCGCGGACTATCCTGATAACAGAAAACTTTAACATTAAATCCCATCTCACCAAAACTGGCTGCGGCAGAACCTCCTGCTAAACCACTTCCTACAACAATAATATCAAGTTTTCTTTTATTGTTAGGTACTACTAACTTTTGATGTTCTTTGTAATTGTCCCATTTTTTCTCAATCGGACCTTCAGGTATCTTTGAATTTGTTATTAAACTCATAATCTTATTATTAATGTGTTAATCAAATTATTTCAATAAAAAATAAACCGGAATAATGGTAAATCCAACTCCGATAACAATAGCATAAAGATAAGCAATGGCTGTCCAAACCTTACGGGCTTTATCACTGCTCCATCCAATTGTCTGAAAAGCAGACCAAAATCCGTGAGAGATATGATATGCTAAGCCAATAAAGGCAAGAATATAAATAACATCATACCACCAAATAGCAAATAAACCGGAAACCAAACCATAGGCATTTTCCATTTCCTCAGCACCATAAGTTGTGGTTGGTAAATCACCAAATTTGAATTTATACCAATAATTAACAATGTGAATTACAAGGAAAGTTAAAATAACCAATCCCAAGATATACATATTGCGTGATGCCCATGAACTGGCATGACCTAATTTTTGCATTTTGTAATTTTGGGTGCGGGTTGTTTGATTCCGTAAAGTAAGAATGGAAACCAAAAAGATATGAGCCAAAAATCCAATTGCCAAAATCGGCTCCATAATCCGAATAATGATATTGGTACCCATAAAATGTACCACCCTATTAAACAACTCACCTGTATCATCGAAAACAAGCATCAAATTAGCTGTTAAATGAACAGCAAGAAATACCACCAAAAAAAGTCCGGTAAGACTTACCCAAAACTTTTTCCCAACTGTTGAAGAATAAAATCCACTCATGATTAAAAAATTATTATTTTGTGCAAAATTTTGTTGTCGCAAATATAAAGTTATTTAGATATTTGAGAATATTACTTATTTATGTTTGTGAACACAAATAACCATATTAAATTGATTATGAATACATTATTTAAAGAAAACAGAAAAAAACTTTTAAATAGTTTACCTGAAAACAGCTTAGTTTTTCTTTTTTCGGCATCACGAAAACACCGTAACGGTGACCAGTTTTTTCCTTTTCGGCAAGATTCTTCCTTTTATTATTTTACCGGCATTGAACAGTATCATTCCATCTTTGTATTATTTAAGAACAAGAAATCGCAGGTTAGAGAAATATTATTTATTTATCATCCTACAGAAAAAGAAATTACTTATGACGGTAATTTTCTTGACGAGAAAAAAGCCCGTAAAATTTCCAGCATCACAGAGGTTCAATCTATTGACAGCTTTGAACGCACATGGAAAGAGATTATGGACAAAGAACCGGACATTTACACTTTTCTTGCTGAAAATGAGATTTTTAAAAATCATCTTTTCTTCAAAGGATTTCATGAAACCTTACAAAAGTTTTTCCCCATTACAAGCATTCACGACATTACACCCATTATAAAAGAACTACGCACAATAAAAGAACCCGAAGAAATTGAGAATATCCACAAGGCAATTGCTATTACTAAAAGTGCATACGAACAACTATTTGCAAAACTGAGAACAGGCACAACGGAACGGGAATTATTAGCAACACTTCTTTTTGCATACAATAGTCATCCCAGCACAAGCTATTCATTCGACCCGATAGTAGCCGCAGGGAAAAATGCTTGCACACTTCATTATAATAAGCACGATACTAAAATTAAAAAAGACGATATATTGCTAGTAGATACCGGAGCAGAATATTTTAATTATGCTGCCGACATTACACGGACATTTCCTGTTAGCGGGAGA
>JALTEO010000071.1 GCA_027073875.1 Bacteroidales bacterium | reverse complement strand
TGGATACGCCTCCTTTTTTGCAGGAAAGATAACCCTGAAAGTAGTCCATTCATTGGGAATGCTCTCGACAGTAATCGAGCCCAGATGGGTTTCTATCAACCGTTTAGTAAACGTCAGGCCAATTCCGGTTCCCGACTCAAAAGCGTTGTTTTTTTCAACCTGGTAAAACCGTTCAAAAATGTTCTTCAATTCATTTTCAGGAATCCCTTTGCCCGTATTTTTTATGGAAAGAATAATCTCATTCTGTTTGTTTTCTGATAATTCGACGATGATTTTTCCTTTTTTTTCCGTAAATTTTACAGCATTCGAAAGAAGATTAAAGGTTACTTTGTTAATGATGCTGTAATCAAACCATATTAGAGGGTTGTTTACCTCGTGCCTGAAAACGAGGCTTATCTCTTTTTCGTTGGCTTTTCCTTCAAAACAGGAGATACTTTCTTTAACATTTTCAATGATATTATTTTCAGTAATGTGTAATTTTAATTTGCCTTGTTCTGCTTTTCGGAAATCCATTAACTCATTTACCAAAAACAACAAGCGTTTCACGTTGTTTGAAATAATCTGTAAAAAATGTCTTTGTTCCTTGTCAAAGGTTTCTTTTTCCAACAATCGTTCCAGAGGGGCAGAAATTAATGTCAAGGGGGTTCTGAATTCGTGTGATATATTTGTAAAAAAGTGCAATTTGGCCTGGTTCATTTGCTGAATACGCTGTTTATCAAGCCGCTCAAATTCCAGAAGGTTTTGCTGTTGGATACGGGTTTTCATAATCTTCCGGAAAAACAGAAATAAGAAAATAAGCAGAAAAACATAAATGGCATATGCCCAGCCTGTTTGCCAGAAGGGAGGTAAAATGGTAATATGAACTTGTGCCCCTTTTTTGTTCCAATAATTATCATTATTAGAGCCAATTACTTTAAAAGTATAGTCACCGGGGGGGATATTTGTATAAACTGCTGCCCGTTTTACACCGGCATTTATCCAATCCTTATCAAAGCCTTCCAATTTATATTTGTAGTGGTTCTTTTGGCTTGAAGTATAATTCAGGGCCACATACTTTATGGTAAGTGCCGATTGGTTGTAATGGAAAACAATATTTTTTGTAAACAGAATATTTTGTTGTAGTGGTGACATTTTCTTACCAACCGGAATTTTTTTATTAAACAAATCAATTTCAGTAATATAAACCGGTGGAATTCGTTTGTTATCCGTTATTTCTTCGGGGCGAAATATATTAAATCCGTTATGTCCGCCAAATAGCATATAACCATCGTGTGTTTTCAAAGCCACATAGCGTTCAAATTCTTTCCCCTGCAAATTATCATCAACATCATAATTATGAAACCGCTTCAGGGAAACATCAAATTTTGTAATCCCATTAGAGGTGCTGGCCCAGACGTTTCCCCTGGCATCGATTAACACTGCACGTACCCAATTCGAGGGTAAGCCATCTTTTTCCGTATAGTGAATAAAAACTTTATGCTTTTTGTCATAGCAGTCAAGGCCCTGTTTTGTGGCAATCCAGACGTTTCCCGAAGGAGCCTTGGCTATCCCGTAAATGTCATTACTGTTTAAGCTATTTGTATCGTTAATGTCGTATAAAAAGCGGGTAAAAGATTTCTTTTGCTTATCCAACAGGTAAAGCCCGCTTCCTTTTGTTCCTACCCATAAATAACGGTCGTTTTCTTCACAAAAACACCTTGGCCTGCGGATATTTGGCAGGGTTTTAAAAGTGCCTTTTGCCGGATTAAAAATTTGTACATTTTTGAAACTTCCAATCCATACAGTACCTTTGTGATCCTTAAAAATACTGTAGATTCTGTTGTTAGATACAGAAAAGGGATTACTGTTGTGGGTAAAATACCGGACAAACCGGTAATTTTGTTTATCGAACAACGCCATCCCCGCCCTGAATGTTCCCACCAGCAATTCTCTTCTGTTCAAAGGGCAAACTGAAAAAATATAATCATCGCGAAGCCCGAATTTTTTATTAGATTTTTTAAAATTCAGAAAAGTCCCTTTTCCTTTATCGAAACGGCTTAATCCCCCGCCTTCTTTTGTACCTATCCAGATAAAACCATTTTCATCTTCTGCCAGGGCACGCACATTATTGTTAAAGAGGCCGTCCTTTTTAAAGTTTACATTATAAAGCATAAACTTCTTTTGCGCTTTGTCGTAATAATCAACGCCACTGTTATAGGTACCAATCCAGATAATGCCCTGCGAACTTTTCAGTCCAGAAATAAGGGCAGTACTATTTATTCCTTTCGGGTTGTGAATGTCATAGGGGAAATGCCTTATTTTGTCTGTCTCTTTATTATATACATACAACTCACCGTCCCTGACCAAAATAAAAAACACATTGGGTTTTGACTCAATAACGGAGGTAACCCGGTCATTTACAAAATACCCGTTTTCTTTCGACAAGTGCTTTATGAAGATACTTCCGGGGCGGCCTTTTAAAAAATAGAGACCTGAATTTGCCGTAGCAATAATGAAGCGGTTATTTTTATCCTGCCGTATAACTTTTACCATCCGGAGCTGGTTTTTGTAATATTGCCGATATGTTGAATCCGACAGGTTTAAAGAAAAAATTCCGGCCCTTGAGCCTATCCACATTTTTCCGGAATTATCTTTATATAAAGTAAGGATACTTGAAGTATCTCCAAGGTTTTGCGGTATGAGGGTTTCCATTTTTTTGTTTTTGTTGTTTAAGACAAACAAACCGTTCATTGTGGCTATCCATATATTATCCTGCGTATCGTAGGCCAATCCTGTAATAATCACATTCCCTCTGTTTTCGCCGGGAAAATATTCGGGGATTTTTTTAAACTTCATTTTGTACCGGTCGAAATACACTAATCCGCGGTGTGTTCCCAACCATAAATTGGGTTTTCTGTTTTTGTCTTCCAGAATAAAGTCAACTGCATTGTCTACATCCTTGCCGAAAGAAAAATCTTTGTACGATTCCATTCCGTACCCGTCAAACTTATTCAGGCCTTCTTCAGTCGCAAACCAAATAAACCCGAGGCTGTCTTCTGCAATGTGGTTTATTCTGTTTGAAAGCAACCCGTCCTCACGTGTCAAATGATTAAAGTAAAGCGGGCGGTTTTGGGAAAGAAGGTCAACTGAATTGAAAAAAAAGAAGAGAATAAAGGCAATAAAAATACAGGATTGCAATTTTTTTTTCAATCCGCTACCTCTCCTGAAAAGTTTATCTGGCAAGACAATTACCATTGATTGTAATATTAACTTTTACAAAAATAAAAAAAATTTACACTTCCGTGTGCGTACACGTAATTTTTTATATACATTTGCCGTGTGCGTACACGTAATTTGAATTTATACCTGTAAAATGGCCACAAAAACACAAAAACAAATCAGGATTATTGATATAGCCAAAAAGGCAAATGTTTCTATTGGAACGGTTGACAGGGTGCTCTATAACCGTGGGGGCGTTCATCCGGAAACCCAGAAAAAAGTAGAAGAAATTATAGCCGAACTTAACTACAGCCCAAATATGCTGGCCAAATCCCTGGCCCTGAAAAAAGCCTACAAGGTGGTTGTGTTTATTCCTTCCTACAGGCATAATGCATACTGGAAAAAACCGTATGCAGGCATAAAACAGGCCTTGTCGGATATGAAAAATTTCAACCTGGTTATAGAAACAGTTACTTTCGATTTGTCCGACGAAGATTCTTTTAAAAAGAAAACAAGGACGGTTTTAAACAAAAAGCCATCGGGCGTGGTACTTAACCCTGTTTTTAAAGAAAGTGCCCTGGAATTTTGCCGGCAGCTTGACGATGCGAATATTCCTTATTCATTTATGGACATTGACCTGAAAGGCACCAACAACCTGGCTTATTTTGGACAGGATGCCAAGAAAAGCGGGATGGTTACCGGAAAATTAATGCTTTACAGCGTTCCTAAAGATGGCGAAATTGCCATTATTAAAATGTCGGATAAAATGGCCGTTTCAAGGCACATTATTAACCGGGCCGAGGGTTTTAAAGCATATTTGGAGAAAATGGCGCCGGGTAAAATGAAAATTCGGGATATTTCGATTGACCTTTTGAAAACAGGTGAGCCCGACAGTACATTGGCGAAACTCTTTTCAAACAGTAATATCAAAGGCGTGTTGATTCCTAATTCGAGAAGTCACCTGGCTGCTAAATTCTTTCAATCGGAAAAAGGGAACAGACCTGTACTCATTGGCTATGACCTTATACAGGAGAACATAAAATATTTAAAAAAAGGGACAATTGATTTCCTCATAAGCCAAAAGCCCGAAGACCAGGCCTACAAAGCCATTAAATCTCTTTTCGACTTTATTTTAATGGGGAAAAAAACCGATAAAACGAACTTTAGTCCCATTGACATTATTGTCAAAGAAAACATTGATTATTACAAAAGATTAAAAAACAGAAATATATGAGTAACATTAACTTGAATGACCTTAAAGGGAAAACGGCAGTCTTAACCGGAGGGGCCGGTGTTATCGGTTCTTCCCTGGCTGAAAGTCTTTGCCGTTCGGGAGTCAGAACGGCTATTCTTGACCTGGATGGTGAAAAAGCTATATCCCTTGCACAAAAGCTGAAAAAAGAAACAGGTACTGATTGTTTCGGATACAAAGCCGATGTGTTGAACAAAGAAAGCCTGCTCGGGGTGAAAGAAGAAATTAACCGTGATATCGGAAAGATTGATATTCTGATTAACGGGGCAGGCGGAAATTCAGCCAAAGCAACCACCCTTGCCGAACAAATTACAGACGAAAATAAAGAAAAACCGGAAGAAACTTTTTTCGGTTTAGACCTTTCAGGTTTTGATTTTGTCTTTGACCTTAACTTTAAAGGTACCGTGCTGCCCACAATGGTTTTTGCCACAGATATGCTGGAATCCGGCAAAGGTGCCATTGTGAACATTTCTTCGATGAATTCATACAAACCGCTGACAAAAATACCCGCTTATTCTGCTGCCAAAGCATCTGTCAATAATTTTACACAATGGCTTGCCGTACATTTTGCCAAGACGGGCATAAGGGTTAATGCCATTGCCCCGGGATTTTTTCTTACCCAACAAAACCGGTTTTTATTATTTGATGAAAAAACGGGAAAAATGAAACCTCGCGGCGAAAAAATACTGGCCAACACGCCTATGGGCCGTTATGGGGAGGTGGAAGAATTGCAAGGTACATTACTTTACCTGTTATCGGATATGTCAAAATTTGTAACCGGGGTGGTTATCCCGGTAGATGGCGGTTACAGTGCTTTTGGAGGCGTATAATAAAATTTTAAAGTTATGGGTATTCAATTAAAAAACAGTTTTCACTGGTCGTTGGTAGTGCCTACCAGTATGGGGGTTCGCCTAACGCCCTTATACGGCCAGCCGGTTTACAGTTCCAACTCTTTTCTAATGCAGGCCACCAGTGCCGAAACCAATGTGGCATCGGTTTCTTCCTATCTCGGATTGCCTGTAAAAGTGCTGACGAAATTTGTTAAAGACAGCCCTGTGGCCGATTTTATTAAAAGAGACCTTTTGTCACGGCATTTGCATTATGAGGGGAAGGAGGTGGAACAAGGCGACCCCTGGGGTTTCCGCCATCAATTTAACATTGCCGACAGCGGTTACGGCAGCCGTGGCCCCCGGGTTTACAACGACCGCGCCGGTGAAGTGGGAAAAACACTGAGCACAGATGATTTTGACCTGGAAAGGATTTTCGGTAAAGAGGGTGTACAGATTGTACATATCTCGGGGCTTATCGGTGCACTATCGCCCCAAACCGGAAAATTTTGCCTGGAGCTTGCCCGTACAGCCAAAAAATTCGGCACGCGTATCTCTTTTGATTTGAATTACCGCGCCTCATTCTGGAAAGGCCGCGAAAAAGAATTGCGCGATATTTTTACGGAAGTAGCCTCTGTTTCTGATATTTTAATTGGTAATGAAGAAGACTTCCAGCTTTGCCTTGGAATAAAAGGCCCGGAAGCAGGCGGGGAAAACCTGACTGACAAAATAGCCGGCTTTAAAGAAATGATTCATAAGGTAAAACAATCATTTCCGGACACGGAAATTTTTGGGACTACTCTGCGACAGGTGATTAATGTAAACAAACACCTTTGGGGTGCCATTCTGCTCGACGGCGAGGATTGGCACGTTATTGAGCCCAGGGAAATCAGTGTACTCGACCGTATTGGAGGTGGCGACGGGTTTGTGGGAGGATTACTTTATGGTGTATTAAAAGGTTGGGAAATGGAGAAGGCAGTACAGTTTGGCTGGGCCAGTGGTGCTTTGGCTACTACCTTGCTGACCGATTATGGTCAGCCTGCTGACGAAGAGATGGTTTGGAGCATTTGGAAAGGCAATGCACGGGTTAAAAGATAAAAGTTATTAAAATCAGAAAATGAAAAAGTTATCAGACATAGGGATGATCGGACTTGCCGTAATGGGCGAGAATCTGGCCCTCAATATGGAAAGCAAAGGGTTTCGTGTTTCGGTTTACAACCGGACAGTTCCCGGTATCGAAGAAGGCATTGTCGAGCGCTTTATTTCCGGTCGGGGCAAAGGGAAAAACTTTGCCGGGTTCAGCGATTTGGAAAGTTTTGTGCAAAGTTTACAAAGGCCAAGAAAGATAATGATGATGATAAAAGCCGGAGAACCGGTTGACCAGCAAATAGAACTCTTAATTCCCCTGTTGGACAAAGGAGATATTATCATAGATGGCGGAAACAGCAACTATGAGGATACCAATCGCAGAACGGAATATCTTGAAAGAAAAGGGCTACTTTTTATAGGAACCGGTATTTCGGGAGGAGAGAAAGGCGCCCTTGAAGGCCCGTCCATAATGCCGGGAGGTTCGGAACAAGCCTGGCCTCACGTGCGGTCTGTTTTGCAAAAGATTGCAGCCCAGGTAGAAGGGATTCCCTGCTGTAACTGGGTTGGAAAAAATGGCGCAGGACATTTTGTAAAAATGGTGCACAACGGAATAGAATATGGTGATATGGAAATTATTGCCGAAGCCTACTGGATAATGAAAGAACTTCTTGGAATGGACTGCGAAGAGATGCACCAAATATTTTCATCGTGGAACCATGCTGAACTAAGTAGTTACCTGATTGAAATTACTGCTGATATTTGTACGTTTAAGGATAGCGATGGGGCACCTTTGGTAGAGCATATTTTGGATGCGGCCGGTCAAAAAGGGACCGGAAAATGGACAGCTATTAATGCCCTGAATTTTGGCATACCACTTACGTTGATTGCCGAATCGGTGTTTGCCAGGAGCCTGTCTGCCAGAAAAGAAGAACGTGTGCTCGCTTCAAAAAAACTGTTCATCAACAAAAAAACTTTTAACAGAGATCGTGATGAGCTTTTGGGTTCTCTTGAAAAGGCAGTGTATGCCTCCAAACTCGTATCTTACGCACAAGGTTTTTCCCTGATGCGTGAGGCTAATACGGTTTTCAACTGGAACCTGAATTATGGCAATATTGCCCAAATGTGGCGGGGAGGTTGTATTATCAGGTCTGTTTTCCTGAATAAAATAAAAGAGGCTTATGATGGACAACCCGATTTGCCTAATTTATTGATTGATGATTTTTTCTCAGCGAAATTACTGGAAGCGCAAGAGGCCTGGCGGAAAGTTGTGGCCATTGCAGTGGAACATGGCGTATATATTCCTGCTATGGCTTCGGCGCTAAACTATTTCGATGGTTTCCGCAGCGCACGGTTGCCCGCCAACCTGATTCAGGCACAACGCGATTATTTCGGCGCCCATATGTATGAAAGAACAGACAGCCCGAGAGGAGAATTTTTCCACACCAACTGGACCGGCACTGGAGGAAAAACAGCTTCAACCCATTATCAAGTTTAAACCTTATTAAAATGAACCAATTATTAAATAAAACAAAAGGATATCGCTACAGAATACTGGCGATGCTGTTTTACGCCACGAGTGTCAACTATTTCGACCGCAGCCTCATTGGCGTTATGGCGCCTACGCTTGAAAAAGTATTTCACTGGACCAACGAGGATTATGGTTTTATTATGGCTTCCTTTAAACTGGCTTATGCTATTGGGATGATCGGTATGGGTGGAATTATCGATAAACTTGGGACAAAACTGGGCTATACCATATCTATCGGTACCTGGAGTTTTTTCGGAATGTTGCACGCCGCTATCCGTCCGGCTTTTGGGTTTTGGGGGTTTGTGGTTGCCCGTTTTGGCCTTGGTCTTGGCGAATCGGGAAGTTTCCCTTCTTCCATTAAAGCGGTAGCCGAATGGTTCCCGAAAAAAGAAAGAGCATTGGCAACCGGTGTTTTCAATGCAGCCACCAGTGTCGGGGCTATTTCAGCCCCTTTTATCGTGGGGGCCATTGTCTCACTCGATGGTAGAAACTGGCAAATACCTTTTTTGATTACCGGAGGTTTAAGCTCACTTTGGGTTTTGATATGGTGGCGTGTTTACAAAAAGCCGGAAGACCATCCCAAAGTAACCAAAGAAGAATTGGAATATATTCACAGCGATAACGAACCCGAATCGGAAGAAAAACTACCATGGAAAAGTGTATTGCCCAAAAGGCAAACCTGGGCTTTTATGGTAGCCAAAATTACGGATGCCGTATGGTGGTTCTACCTGTTCTGGGGTGCTAACTTTCTTGCTTATGCTTATGGTGTAAATATAAAGAACATAGCCCTGCCGTTTTTCGTTTTATATATTTTGGCTGATTCCGGAAGTATTTTCGGGGGGTATCTCTCCGGGGCTTTTATCAAAAAAGGGTGGACCATTAACAAAGCCAGAAAAATTACTTTGCTTATTTGTGCTTTGATTATCCTTCCGGTGAGTAGTGTGGCATTTATTCACGATAAATGGCTTGCCATTTTCCTGATTGGTTTTGCAGCCGCCGGGCACCAGGCATGGTCGGCCAATATTTTTACCCTGGTCTCCGATGTGTTCCCTAAAAAAGCTACGGCCTCTGTAGTGGGAATTGGCGGAATGGTGGGCGCTTTGGCAGGAATTATCAGCGACCTCGCCCTGGGCTCTGTACTGGACAAGGCAGACAACCACGGTTATTTCTGGGCTTTCCTTATTTCCGGATCGCTCTACCTTGTCATTCTCGGTATTGTACATTTGTTGATGCCCAAAATGATACCCCTTGACGAGAATCTAAACCCTGTTGCCACTAAATAGTTTGAGAACATATATTTATAAATATCAGAAAGTTAAATGAATAATATAAAAGAATAAAAAAATGACAAAAATCAATTATCAAATCCGCTATGCTTCGCATCCGGATGACGTGAAAAAGTACGACACACAGGAACTGCGAAAACATTTTCTGGTTTCGGGATTATTCGTCCCCAACGAAATCAACCTGGTTTATAGCGAATACGACCGCTTTATTGTGGGCGGTGCTTTCCCGGTAAACGAAACACTTAAACTGGAGTCTATTGATCCGTTGAAAGCCGGTTATTTCCTTGAAAGAAGGGAATTGGGCATTATTAACGTAGGAGGCAAGGCCAAAATCACTGTTGATAGTGAAAAATATGTTTTAGGCTACAAAGATGCCCTATACGTAGGCCGCGGCGCAAAAACTGTTTTATTCGAATCGGAAGACAAAGAAAACGGTGCCAAGCTTTATTTTAACTCGGCCAATGCCCATACTTCCTATCCCACAAAAATCGTAACACTCAAAGATGCCGTATCGGTGGAACTGGGTTCTTTGGAACAATCTAATGAACGGATTATCAACAAGCTCATTGTAAATGATGTAATACCAACCTGCCAGTTGCAAATGGGACTGACCGAGTTTAAACCGGGAAGCGTATGGAACACAATGCCGGCACACACCCACAGCCGGCGTATGGAAACCTACTTTTATTTTGAACTGGAAGAAGGGCAGTCCATTTGCCATTTTATGGGCGAAAAAGATGAAACGCGCCATATTTTCCTGAAAAACAACGAAGCCGTCATATCTCCCACCTGGTCGATACACGCCGGGGCAGGAACTTCCAAATACGCTTTTATCTGGGGGATGGCAGGCGAAAATCTTGATTACGGCGATATGGACATTATACAGCCTTCGGAACTCAAATAAACCGTTTTAAATTCAAAAAACCAAAAAATGACAGAAATGGCAAAAATGAACATTCAGGAAATGTTTGACCTTTCGGGAAAAGTGGCGCTGGTTACCGGGGGCACACACGGCATTGGTATGGCTATTGCAAAAATACTGGGAGCTGCCGGCGCTAAAATTTGTGTTAACGGCACTTCCGAAAAAAACCTGCAAAGCGCCCGGGCAGAATATAAAAAAGCCGGATTGGATGCCTACACCTTAAAATTTGATGTTTCCAGGGAAGAAGAGGTGGATGAAGGGATTGGTAAAATAGAAAAAGAAGTCGGCGAAATAGATATTCTTGTAAACAATGCAGCGGTTATCAAAAGGATACCCATTTTGGATATGCCGGTTACCGATTTTAAAAAAGTGATTGATGTAAACCTGGTGGCGCCTTTTATCGTTTCGAAACGCGTAGTGCCGGGTATGGTTAAAAAGAGAAACGGAAAAATCATTAACCTGTGTTCAATGATGAGCGTTTACGGACGGAATTCGGTTTCGGCGTATGCTGCGGCAAAAGGCGGCCTCAAATTGTTAACGGCCAATATGACCTGCGAATGGGCAAAATACAACATCCAGATTAACGGCATTGGCCCCGGTTATATTGCTACGGAACAAACCGCCCCTATCCGCAAAGGCAACCATCCCTTTAACGACCTGGTAATGATGCGTACACCGGCAGGGCGCTGGGGCACACCCGAAGACGTAGCCAGTGCAGCCCTTTTCCTTGCCTCCAAAGCAAGCGGCTTTGTCAACGGGCACGTCCTTTATGTTGACGGGGGCATTCTGGCTAATTTTGGTTATGTCAAAGGGGAAAATGAAATTACGGAATAAACTTTTGTTATGAAGCCTTTTATTCACGAAGATTTTTTGTTGCAAAACAAAACGGCGCGCCTGCTGTATCACGAGTATGCGGAAAATATGCCCATTATTGATTACCATTGTCAC
>JALTEO010000070.1 GCA_027073875.1 Bacteroidales bacterium | reverse complement strand
GTTTCTTTTGCACTGTCACAAACGGTAATTACAAAATCGAAACTTTCGTTTAAAAATTCGTTTACCGATTTGGGTTTACCACCGGAAATATCTATCCCAACTTCTTTCATTACTTGTATGGCTTTCAGGTGAACCTCGTTGCTTGGCTCTGTTCCGGCAGAAACGACATATAAGTCTTTATCAAACGATTTTAAAAATCCTTCTGCCATTTGGCTACGGCACGAATTGCTTGTACATAATACTAATATTTTCATATCTCTTTTATTATTCGCCATTATAATCGAGTGAAACAAGCGAAAAAATCTCATCAATAGAACCCGTCATTATGAGCAGCCGCAGGCTGCGTAATAATCTCTCTCACAGCACCATTTAACAGATTGTAACGGGCTTTGTCCTCACAATAACGCTCTTTTTTGGCAGATTGCCACACTCGTACCTCGTTCGCAATGACGCATTATAATTTATTTAAATTAAACACGATGTTTTACTAAAATCAATATCCATAAAATCGCAAAACAGGGCTTTGGCTTTTTCCCAATTTTCCTGATGAATGCAGTACTTCACTTTAGGCGGATTTACTTCGCCTTGAATCAACCCCGCATCTTTCAGTTCTTTAAGATGTTGCGAGACCGTTGATTGTGCTACGGGCAAGATTTCAACCAAATCTCCTGTAAAACAGGATGATTGCTTGTCGAGATACTGCAAAATTTTCAGCCGTATGGGATGTCCCAATGCCTTTGCAAAACGGGATAATTGCTCTATTTCTTGTTTTTTGTTCATTTTATTAGAGATAATTTCCGGCAAAGATAATAGTCAATCGTAAATAAACGATGATTATTGTTATTTTTTTAATAATATCTTCTTTTTTTATGAAACTTTCTGAATGATACTACGAAGTCTCGAAGGAAAAAATGATTAATACCATTAGCATTTTTATTTTAGTCCAAAATTATTTTCCTTTTTCGCAAAAAAATGGAGTAAAATCTTAACCCGAATTATTCATACAAGAGCTTTGTGAATTGTATGAATATGCGATAGATAAAGGGTTGGGAATGAGGGAAATCCCGATTTAGAAATACCCAAATTTGGGGTTTTACAAAACCACCAAATTTGTTGGTATTACTTAATCGTAAAAAATTCTGTGAATTTTTGGGGTTAAATCGGCGTTCAGTGTTCGTTATTCGTTATTTAGGCAAATAATATCGAATATCGATTAACTGCCGAAGGCATCCTTCCGAAAAGAATCCCTTTGGGACTTTGGGAGAATAATAAATTTCAAAGTTTTATCCTAATAAATCTTGGCAAATCATTAGACTATTTTTTATTTGTAATTGGTATAAAAGCTTATTTTGACTACTTTCGAATTAAGAATCCGAAAAAGCAGAAACTCAATGTTTCGCACTTACATCGCTTGGTTTTATATTTTGTTGCATTGTTATACCAAAACGAATTATAAATTGCTCCAAAAAGATTTGGTATAATGCCGATGCTACATAAAAATAGTACAATTTATTGGATATTGAATGTGCAATCGGTATTACAAAGCTTTCATCTCTAACAGAATAATTTATACTAAAGTCATCCTTCCCTTTGGAGCTTCTATACAATTAATAATTGAAGCCAAAAGCATTCGTAATCCGTAATTGGAAGTTCGTAATTTATTAAGGTATTTTAGTCACTCTAAACTTATTCTGTTTACCCTTGCTTACATGAATTTTCAAGTTGGCTTTTGAATTCTTTCATTTCGTCTGATATGCTACGGCTAAAAGGTTTCAAAATCTCGGTAATTCGTTCGTCGGGCATCACTTCAATATTCCGTAGTTCTAAATGTTGATTCACAAACTGCATCTCACACCCTGGATAAATTGTTTTATCTTTAATCAAATCAGCCACTTCATATACTGACAGATTATGTTCTACCACATCAAACACATCAGAGGCAAAATCCGATAAAATAAAATGTTTCAGTGTATTGACCACCTTTTGAATATGAATAAAGCCGCGTTTTTGGCTGCCTTTACCGTTAACTTTAATTTTCCCTTTAAAGCTGGCATCAAACATAAAATTATTAATCACAGGATCTTTACGGAATGATGTCCCGTAGCCGTAAACATTTCCAAGCCGGAGAATTGCCGCCTGTTTTTCGTCAAATAATCGCTGTACATGTGCTTCACCCCGCAGTTTTGAAGAACCATAATAAGTACGGGGAAACGGTTCCACTTTTCTGTTCACCGGTTTATCGGCATTTCCGTAAACAGCAATGGAGCTGGAATAAATAAACTTTTTTACTGATTTTGCCCGTTCTACGGCATAAACAACTTCTGCCGTTCCCCAGTTGTTAATTTGCTCGTACAAGTGGTGGCTGGCATTTATTAATCGTGATTCCACGCGGGCACCAAGATGAACAACCACATCAATATCCTGAAGTACCGCATCCAATTTTCTGGAATCGAGCAATTCGCCTTCTTCAAAACGAACTTTTCCGCGTTTGATTTCAGAATGCAAAAACAAATTATAGTTCCGGCGGGCAAGGTTGTCATAAACTACCACAGAATCAACAGCATCAACATTGTTCAAAGCTATTGCCAATTCTGTACCTATGTATCCGGCTCCACCTGTTATTAGAATTTTCATACCTAAATTTTAGTTCATAAAATGTCGCTCCTACGGAGCTATTTCCCGTGTTTGTTTTTTCTACAAACATAACGCACCTATGGTGCTTAATAATGTTTAAGTTTATATTTAATTCATAAAGTTGAAAGTCTTTAAGTTGATGTTGAGATTGAGGTTGAGGTTGAGATTGAGGTTGAGAAATTATCAAATCAACTAATCCTCTCATCAACACATTAATTATTCGTAATTTGTAATTTATAATTAAAATTAACACATTATCCATTTGTAATTCGTAATTAATAATTGTCTTGTTTAATAATATTTTTAATCATCCCCTACCAAATCGGTATTCAGTCCACACTCCGTTTTGTTCAATCCAAACCACCGTGATGCCCGTTCGCCCAGCGACAAATCAACTTTCTGTGTACACGGCTCACACCCTATGCTCATATATCCTTTTTCTTCCAATGGATGTTTCGGTAAATTATTTTCCCGTATATAACGATAAATATCCTGCTTTGTCCAATCCAGCATCGGATGGAAACGAATTACACCGTGTTTTGCCGGCTCTTCCTCTTTCATTTTCTTACGCACTTCGGTTTGGTCGGCTCGCACACCGTTTATCCACACATCATTTTCAAACAATACCGGTTCAAGTGGCTGAATCTTATTTATATAACAACAATAATCCGGATCAGATGTGAATAATAAATTTCCAACGGCATCTTTCTGCTGACTTTTAGGGATAAGCGGTGTAGTATCAATTACTGTTAAATTAAAAAGTTCTGCAATTTGATTTTTATAAGTAATTGTTTCAGGAAACAAATAACC
>JALTEO010000069.1 GCA_027073875.1 Bacteroidales bacterium | reverse complement strand
CTCTTATATTGTTGTGTTTAGTTGAATAAAATGCTTCAAAATATTCAACCGGTTTGTTATTTTTTTTTGTAATCAACTTAGAGTATGTTTTAGATGTTATTTCAGATGAATACTGATTGGTAATCTGTTTAAATCTTGCTTTTTTTATTATATATGCAAGCTTTTTTTGTGTGAAACCGGTTACTGATACCTCGCTAATTAAGTTAGTATCTTTATGGAGGACAATAAGAACAGTGGTATCCGATAAAACGGGAAATTCAATGGTTTTAAATCCGATATAACTTATAAATATTGTATCAAAGGTATGAACACTTATATTAAAAACTCCATCTTCATTACTTATTGTGCCTGTTTTATTATTTTTAGCATAAATTGAGGCACAAGACATGCCTTTACCATTGTAAAGTACTTTTCCTTTAATTGTTATTTGAGAAAAAACTATACTGGTTATTAGAGCAAATATTAGTGTGAAAATAATTTTCATAAGTATATAAAAAGCCAACATAATTTATGTTGGCTTTTTCATTATCTACTATACTATGGCCAGTATATACCATTTCCATCAACCAATTCAACACCATTTATCTTTGTCCAAAATTCAAAAGCATGCCTAGAAACTTCAAGACCATCAACATAGTATTTCATTCCACCGTCAGTTGTATGCATTTCCTTTGCATTCATTTCCACAACGCCCATAGCGTTTAAATCTAAATTTTCATTTTTCATTTTTTTAAAAATTTTAAGTTAAACAAAAATACATTACATTTTGTAATGCGTTAATTAATTTTGTCTTTTTTCTATTGCACAATTTCATAAAAGACGGTGCAAACATAAAAAGTACTTTTCATACCCTCGACCGTCAATATGTTTTGTAGTATATAGTTCATAATTTATGCAAGAAGTATAACACAAAGCATGGGTGTTGCTTTGAGTGAAGGCATTGCTATTTTTTGGGTAAGACTGTGGACTGCATAATTCATCGCTCCAGCACAATTGTATCGTTTAGCTTTTTATTCTTTTCGTCATTTCGACCAAAGGGAAAAATCTCAACAAAAAACAGATTGCCACGCTCACTGCGTTCGCTCGCAATGACGCATTTCCTTTAAAATATTTCGTGTAGTTTATTTATTGCGAAAATCTGAGATCGTTAATTGTTGTTTATCATTCATTATTCAAAATATTTAATATCGATTCGTGCCAAAGACATCTTCCCAAAGGGACTCCTTTGTAGCTACGGGAGAACACCGATTTAAGAAGTTACACCTAACACTTAACAAGCTGGTTCATAGGACTTACTGAAAAAACTGTGAACTGCCGACTGAAGACTGTGAACTGTATAATTTGTAATTAATAAACACGCTAGGCATTTTAGGCACTCTAGTTCACTTTTTAAATATTTTTATATATTTTCGTAAAAATGTGTAATATTGTCCTATATATTTAAAAGAGGTAAAATGTTTACAGAACAAGATAAATTGTTTATCAAACAAAAAGGTATTTCTCTGGAAACTATTGAGAAACAGCTGCAAATATTCAGAGATGGAATTTCTTATCCTGCCATTACGGCATCGGCAACTATCGGTAACGGTATTCTGAAATTAAGCAAAGAAGATGAAAATCAATTTATTTCGTTTTATAATAGTTTTATCTGCAAAAGAAAGGTGCAGAAGTTTGTGCCTGCTTCAGGTGCCGCTTCACGAATGTTTAAGGATTTATTTACATTTTTAAATGACGAAGATGCAAAAATAGCCGATGGAAAATATCCGGAAGTAAAATATTTTTTCGACAATATCAGCAAATTTGCTTTTTACGGTGATTTGGAAACAGTAATTTCAGAGGCGGGGTTGTCAATAAATGATTTGTTGCAACAACAAGACTATAAAACGGTGCTGTCTTTTTTACTAACAGATAAAGGGCTGAATTACGGACAGTTGCCAAAAGGTGTCTTGCCTTTTCATCGTTATGGTGATGACTATAGAACGGCTTTGGAAGAACACCTTATTGAAGGAGGCGGATATGCCAATAAGAATGGCGAAACCAATATTCATTTTACGGTGTCGCCGCATCATAAATCAATGTTTGAAGCCGTTGTTGCCAATAATATTGCCCGCTATTCAGTGAATTTTGAAACTAAATTTAATGTAGCATACTCATTCCAGAATCCGGCTACCGATACCATTGCCGTAGATATGGAAAATCGTCCGTTTCGTAATGATGACGGTTCATTGCTGTTTCGTCCCGGGGGGCACGGTGCATTGATACATAACCTGAATGAGCTTTCCGGTGATTTGATTTTTATCAAAAATATTGACAATGTAGTGCCTGACCATTTGAAAGGGGAAACTATCCGTAATAAGATGTTGTTAGCGGGGATTTTGACTAAATTCCATCTGAAATTGCATACTTTTATGGACATATTGGATTCTGATGCTGACGACTTGTTATTAGTTGACGATTTGGAAAGATTATTAATGGAATATCATATTTTTGATAAACTGCCTAAAGTGCCAAGAAACAAGAAAAAGAAATTTTATTTGTCGTATCTGAATAAGCCCATCCGTGTTTGTGGAATGGTAAAGAACGAAGGTGAGCCCGGTGGCGGACCATATTGGGTGAAATCAAAGGAAGGTAATTTTAGTTCGTTGCAGATTCTGGAATCAAGCCAGATTAATACAGCTGACGAAACACAGAAAACCATTATGTCGCAAGCTACGCATTTTAATCCTGTGGATTTAGTTTGTTGGCTGCGGAATTACAAAAACCAACGGTTTGATTTGACAAAGTTTGTTGATGAGGATACTTATTTTATCTCAGAGAAATCGAAAGACGGCAAAAAACTGAAAGCATTGGAATTGCCGGGATTATGGAACGGCGGAATGGCAAAGTGGCTGACTATTTTTGTGGAAGTACCGATTGCTACTTTCAATCCGGTAAAGACAGTAAACGACTTATTGCGTGATACGCACCAGAGTGATTATTAATTACGAATTACAAATGGATAATGTGGTAATTGAATAATTGAACAATTGAATAATTAAATAATTGAATATATAAATTATGAACTTTTAACTTTGCAAACTTTTGAACTAAGAATAAACAGATGAAAAAACTAATTTTATTAATCTTATTGGTAGGGCTTTTCGTGAAAACATTCCCGTGCACCAATCTGATTGTTACCAAAGGAGCATCAACTGACGGGTCGGCATATTTGGTTTATACTAACGACGGTGAATGGCTCTATCATTTGCAAATTTTTCAGGCAAAAGATTATCCTAAGGGCGAGATGGTATCTTTTTCAAATCGTCACGGTGTTAAAGGTGAGATACCACAAGTGCGGCATACCTATAAATTAATCGGGTTTCATATGAACGAGTTTCAGCTCTCGGTGGGTGAAACCACTTTTGGTGGTCGCGATGAACTGATGAATCAGAAAACAGGATTTTTAGAATATTGGCACTTAATGCGTTTGGCTTTGGAACGGGCAAAGACGGCACGGGAAGCCATAGCGGTAATGACTTCTTTGGTTGAAAAATACGGTTATGCCAGTGAAGGTGAGAGCTTTTCCATTGCTGACCCCAATGAAGCGTGGTTACTTGAAATGGTAGGCAAAGGTGATGAGAAAGGTGCCGTGTGGGTAGCTCGCAAGATTCCCGACGGAATGGTGCTGGCACACGCCAATCATTCGCGGATAGGGGAATTTCCGTTAAACGACCCGGATAATTGTCTCTATGCCAAAGATGTAATAAAATTTGCAATCAAAAAAGGATATTATGACCCTAAATCGGGGAAGCCGTTTCGTTTCAACGAGGCATATAATCCAATGGTAAAATACCGTATGAAATATACGGCAAGCAGGGTGTGGAGCTTGTATCGCCGTATCAGTCCGTCGTTGAACCTTTCTGCTGACTACTGTTTGGGAAATGATGACAGCCAACCGTATCCGCTGTGGATTAAGCCGGACAAAAAATTGCGACTCGTTGATGTAATGAATTTAGTTCGTGACCATTACGAAGGAACACCTTTTGATATGACAAAGGGATTGGCAGCAGGTCCTTTCGGGTCGCCCAACCGTGTGCCGCCCGTTTCTTGGCAATACGATAGCACGGGCTACAGTTGGGAACGCCCCATTTCGGTTTATTATACGGCATTTAGTTTTGTGGCACAGATGCGAAATTTTCTCCCTAATGAGGTTGGCGGTATTGTGTGGTTCGGCGAGGACGATACTTATTTGTCGTGTTATCATCCCGTATTCTTAGGTGCCAACGATGTGGCAGAGCCATACAAGACCGGCGATATGCGAAAATTTTCGTGGCAGTCGGCGTGGTGGGTGTTTAATTTTGTGTCCAACTATGCTAATTTGCGATTCAGTGATATGAGTAAGGATGTCAGGCAGGTACGCGACAGTATGGAACAATATTTTATAGCACAAACCGATACCGTAGCAAAAACGGCTATGGAACTGCAAAAGAAATCTTCCGACGATATGCACAAGTATCTGACGGATTATACGGTAGATGCCGGAAATAAATTGGTTAAAGAGTGGATTAATCTCGGTGAGTCGTTGATAACCAAATATAACGATGGCTTTGTAAAAGACAAAAACGGAAGTCCTAAATCTACGGGCTATCCCGATGAATGGAAAAAACGAATTATTGAAGATGACAAAGCACGGTATTTGAACCGCGAATAATAACCTGCCGATTTTTACAAAATCAGGAATGTAAAAATATTACAAGAACACTTATTTTTTTATGAAAAATCATTATGTTTGTATTTGAAATCATAAGCATTGGCTTTTGCCAATGCTAAAAAAGAAAAAGCTAACAAAATTTGAAATGATAAATGGACGGGAAATAAAACGCAACTGTTTTCGCAAGGAAAAAATAGTTTTTTTCTTCCATCTAATTAATGGCAATAATTATTATTTGGTGCCGTAATATAGTTTTAGTATTTTTGTCCTTTAAATCATCTCATTATCGAAGATAAAAAGTTACATATTGAGCAATTAGAAGATAGATTTAAGAAAGCTGATTACTTTACAACAAAAGAAATTAGTGAATTTTATCTTTCATTTGACCCTCTTGTTAAAAAGACTACTATAAATTGGAGAGTATATGTATTAATTCAAAAAGGGGTATTAACTCGCATTGGACGAGGTAAATTTTGTTTAGGTTCTAATAATATATTTTTACCGGAATTAAACAAAAAAGAAAAGGTAATATACAACAAACTAAAGTCTGAGTTTCCATTTGTTGAGATTTGTGTTTGGAATACAAAAATACTGAACGAGTTTATGCAACATCAACCCGGCAATTTTCAGATAATAGTTGAAGTTGAAAAAGAAGTAACACAATCGGTTTTTTATTTTCTCAAAGAGTTGAAACACCCTGTTTTCATAGAGCCAACAGAGGAAATATTGGAAAAATATTTGCCGGCAGATAAGGAAGCAATAATAATTAAATCTTTAGTCTCAGAATCACCTCTGCAAGAAATCGGTAATATCAGAACAGTAACTATTGAAAAGTTGTTGGTAGATATTTTTTCTGATACAATTGTTTTTTCAGCTCAGCAAGGTGCTGAACTTCGAACGGTTTTTCAAGAAGCATTTAACAAATACACTGTCAACCAAAGTAAAATGCTTCGATATGCAAGTAGAAGAAGAAAAAAAGAAAGTATTCAAGAATATTTAAGCACAATCCAAATTTACGGCAGCAAAACAGATAATGCTGCCAAATTATAGCATATGATAGATAAGCGAAAAATAAATATAGATTGGATTGCTCAAGTATCTAAACGAAACCGGAAAGTTGACAAGATTTTGGTTGAAAAGGTTATTCGTGCTTTACTATTGCTTGAAGGCTTAGTAGTGCACGAAATTCCTTTTGTGTTTAAAGGAGGAACAGCGTTAATGTTACATCTAAACTCTTCAAAAAGATTATCTATTGATATTGATATCATTTTACCCATGGAAGTTAAAGAATTTGAAGATATTCTTAAAAACATTGTTACTGAACAAAATTTTACCAGATTAGAATTGCAACATAGGAGTACAAATACTAAAATCAAAAAAGAACACTATAAATTTTTCTATACACCAATACATAAGTCGAATAAGGAGGAAGAATATGTACTTCTTGATATTCTTTTTGAAAAAGTTGGCTATGCGAATGTAATTGAGATTCCGATACAGTCATCTTTTGTGCCGGTTGTGGGAGAACCAATTACAGTAAAAGTTCCATGTTTGGAAGATATGCTCGGTGATAAGCTTACAGCTTTTGCACCAAATACTACCGGCATACCATATTTCAAAAAGGAAGATAGTATGAGCATGGAAATTATTAAGCAACTTTACGATATTGGAAATCTATTTGATGTTGTAAATGATTTAGAAATAATTAAATCTACCTTTTTAACATTTGCTAAAACTGAATTGGCATACAGAGCTATAAATGGGCTAACAGCGAACGATGTATTGGAAGATATCTATCAAACATCATTGAATATTGTGACAAGAGGTGCTGATGGCAAAGGGAACTTTGAACAACTACAGCTCGGAATTAGAAGAATTGTCGGCTTTATATTTTCTGAGAGCTTTCATTTAGAAAAAGCTATAACAATAGCATCAAAAACAGCATACATTTCAACACTTATCAAAGAAGATGCAGATGTGATTAAGAGATTTGAAGATCCCAAATTATTAAAGGATTGGCAGATTAGGAAGCCTTTGAATAACAAGCTAAACAAATTAAAGAAATCAAATCCGGAAGCTTTTTTCTATTGGTTTAAAATTTATGAACTTATTAAAAAGAAAAAATAAACGGGAAATAAAGCACAAAAGCATAACCGTTGCAGCTCATTTAATGAAAGAATACAGCTCAAGACCATAAAATTAGAAAAAAATGGATTCTTTTTTATTTTGCAAACATACGAGTTCAAAAAAGATTTGGTATAATGCCGATGCTACATAAAAATAGTACAATTTATTGGACTATATTGAATGTGTAATCTGTATTACCGACCAAAAATCAAACATTCCCAACTTGCCCTGTTGTACTAATATTTTCGTTATTGCCAAAGCAATAATAAAGTCAATAAATAAAAATTTTTCACTGTGTTCAAATGATAGCTTCTATTTCTTCAAGAAAATAACTGTATTCAGCGGTTTCTGTATGGTAGATATAAATTTGTAAAATGCCGGATAATCTGTTTTGGAAACAATGGTGGAAGGAATGAAAATTTTCCTGTAAACAAACAGTATGTTATTTTCCATTGTAGCAGAAATGTAGAATGTCATTTCATCTTTGCCGGATTTAAACGATTGAGTTATTGTATTTTTCGGTTTTATTAGCGTGTAGCCATCGGGGAAATTATCGAATACATATTTTTCGGTCACACTAATGGTGTTGTATATTTGATAAGGCGTTTCCCGTTCTTTTCCTGTCATTTTTAAGTCAACGCTTTCTGTCTCGGGTAATTGTAAATAAAGATAGTCGTCTTGGATTGTATAAAAGTCATTAATTTGAGCCGAAAACTTAATTTTAACATTTGCTTCATAGTTCTTAATGTCAACAAATTCGGGATTGCCGGTAATGGTAATTGATTTGTCGCTAATAGATTGCGAGAACCATATTTTACGGTTTTTCTCGGTTTCGTCCTTAAATTGTGACCGGATTCTATAATCGTCTTTACCACGGAGTTCTTTGATGAAATTGGCATTTGCCGAAAAATCATCGTTCAATGAAATGGTTACCGTTTTATCAACTAAATTTTTAGTATCAAATTGGTAATCAATCATTTTTGTTGGCGTGTCGTCCGTAAATAAGTAAGCTGCTTCAGACCAAGCAAAACCGAAACGAGCATCTTTCTGCAAAAACGAAATTAACTGACCATTGTGATATGCACAAATATATGAAATAAAACCACGGTAAGGAAATGTCTTGGCTGCCTTTACTTTTTTCTGTGCAACAACAAACACGGGTTTTACATTTTGCACGCCGGCAGCTTTTGCCATAGCAATAAACAAAGCAACTAATTCACGCGAACTGCCATATTGTTGCGATAAAACTTTATCAACCGGTTGTGGCACAAATTTGTCGTCACTCATTGCATATTTGAAAGCAAAATTATTATGAATGTAATTGTAAATTTGATATAATTTCAATTCATCAGTCATTTTGCTGTTAGCTAAATCCGGAAGTATTTTTTTGACTTTATCGCTATTGTAATCAACGGAGTTAAACTGTTTAAACAGTAGCGGAATAGCATCATTCCAGCTTTTTAAGGAAGCATATAAGACAGGTCGCCCGATAATCAAATACGACGGTTTATTTTTTTCGTCTTTAATTAGTGGAACATCATCGGCAGTCCACGAATAAATTGTCTTCCCTTTTTCTGTTTGTTTTGAGAATTTGATTTTATTCTTATTAAAATTAAAATATAGCGGTTGGCTTTTGGGTGCGGAGATGTGCATTTCTTTGTGTAAATAGGGATTTTCTTCCTGAAAATGTTCTATACCTGAAAAATAAGCCCGTGGTTTGCTTTCTATGGTATAGTCCACTACCACATAATCGCCGGGTTCTACTGCCGGTAAGTTAACAACTGTTTGCCACTGGTTGATATATTCGGGTGAATACATTGTCATATAGGTGGCATTGTCGTGAGTTGCTTCTTTTGGCAGAGGGATTTTTTTGCCATCTCTTACCGAAAAACATTCGCCCAATTTTACGGTTTCAAAATTTTTATTGTATGTAATTTTAACATCTGAGTATTTCGTTTTCCCTTTATATGTAAGGATTTTCTTGATATAATAATAATGCTTACTGAACGATCCGTCGGCATTTAGTGTAACATCTACTTTGGTATAAACATTTAATGCAGAGGCATCAGGATATTGTTTGTCGGATACATTCTTTATGATTTTAGTGTAATCTTGTCCCGATACCGAAAGGACAAAAACGGATAATATGATTGTTATTACTTTTCTCATTTTAATATTATTTTAATGGGTTATTAAATTTTACCGATAATATATAGTTTTTGTAATTTCTCTAATTGTGATAACTTTTGTTTCAAATCTTTATAGTCTGTTTTGGCAAAATGAATTTTTTCTGCTTTGAATGAAATTTTTGCATTTAACTGTTTTTTATCATCCGATAATTTTGTTTCGTTGGTCAACACAAATCCTTTATAGTTCATATCTATTTTCTTTGGTACCGATACATCTTTTAACGGATTTGCCAAATTGAGTTTTTCGCTGATATCTACGCTGAAAGTATTACTTAATTTAAAAGGATATGTTCTTTCGGATAATTTGAAAACACCCATTTCCCAATTGTAGATAAATGAAATGGAAAGCTTTGATGCTTCAAAGGGTACATATAAGAAATTGCCGTCTTTTTCAATGTATTCCGGAATTGTAAATTTTGCCGTCATCGAAATATTTTCGTCTTTATTTTCGGGGTCGGAAATAGTAAAATCGTTTAATACGGCAGCGGGATGAATCTTGGCAATGGTTTGCTGCAACATTTCTTTCCGTTTGTTTGGTGACGACCGCATTAGTTGTCCCCGCACATAAGTATCTGCCAGTCCCGAATATTTAATTGTTATATTTCCGGTTGCATTGTTTTGTGCATCTACGGAAATGTCGATATTGATAGTTGTATTGTTCCGTTCAGCCGGAGAAATAGGTACAACCTGCAGGACTGCACCTTTTTCGCGGGCAATGATGTAAGAACAGTCTTCTTCGTATTGTGGAAAGTAATCTTTGCTTGTTTCATTTGTTGGATCTAAAATATGCAGTGGTTTGCCTGTTTTATCGTAAACAACTGCAATAGCGTGATTGAACCACATTACAGGAGCATCATAGTCTAATTTGTTGCCCACGGAAATCAGAATTGGGTCGCTGGGGATACCGGCTTCGCGTAACATTGCCACAATCAATGCAGCTTTGTCGCGACAAACGCCACCACGGGTTTCAAAGGTATAAGTAACATCGTGTGGTTCAAATCCGGGACGTCCTTTTTCTTTATCCACACCCAAATAGCGAATTTTTTGTGCCGCCCAATAAAAAATATTTTTTATTTTCTCTTCATCGTTTTTGCAATCTTTCGTTAGTTCGGCAACTTTGTCTTTAATGTCTTGATTGGTTTTCAGGTGGTCTTTTACCAATCCGTAATACCATTTTGAAATATCTTCCCAAGTGTCGGTGGTAGTCAACATAATATGATATGCAAAACTATTATAGTTGTCCATATTGGGTTCGTAAATAATATGTGGAACATAATCTACCGTCCAAGTGTAAACTTTTTTTCCATCATTCTCTGCTATAGCAGATTTTACGGGTGCTTCTTTTTTGTTTATCGGAATGATATTGATTTTTAAATCTTTGGGAGCTGTCAGCTGATAAAATGTTTTCAAAACAGTTGAATAATTATCAACATCTATTTCATCAGAGAAATTATCTTTCATTCGGGCTTTATGTGTAATATCTTTACTAATTTGATGAACAATGTCGCCTATTTCAATATCTGGCAAAGAGCCGGTTAAAATCCAGCCGGTTTCCGTATAGATATTCGAATAACTGCTAAAAGCACTTTGACTGACCTTTTTTAAAATTTTATCGGGGTCAATTTTCACAACTTTTCCATTTTTCTTAATGATTTCAATTAAAGATATTTCTATCGTGTCGTAATTGGAATCGTAACCGAAATACACCTGATTAACTTGATCTTTTCCTTGCTCGGTCAATACTTTTTCGTAAGATTCATCTATCTCGGTTCCCAAGCAATGTTTGTCAATGGTAACTTCTTTGTTTTCGATGGAGATAGTTGCAGATTCCGGATAATCTTTTGCCGTAATAGGTTGCAATAACTTTAAGGCAGTATTGTAGTCTGTCTTTTGGGCGAAAAGCCATCCGGCAGATAACACAAAAATGATAAGGAGTTTGAAACGCATAATTAATTTTTTTAATGAAAAATATGTGCAAATATAGTTTTTAAATTTAGAATATCAATAAAATTAAAATAAATTCATTAAAAATAACAAGTTGAGATATTTACAAAACTTCTGATT
>JALTEO010000068.1 GCA_027073875.1 Bacteroidales bacterium | reverse complement strand
TGAAGAATCTCATCAAACTAATCCGTTTATTGCGAGAAAGCACGACGAAGCAATCTCATAACAAAAACAAATTGCCTCGCAAACGCTCTCCATACCGCTCTGTTTTAGACAGATACATACATCATTGATATTATCAATATTCAAAATATTTTTAAAAGAGAGGAATTAAAGTTAAAAAATCAATTCTTATAATTTTCTTATCTTTGCCAATAAAAATGCAAGAACTGATATTTGCTACTAACAACAAGCATAAGCTGGAAGAAATCCGGCAAATCCTCCAAGATAAACTACTAATTAAAAGTCTTTCGGAAATCGGATTCAACGAAGATATTCCCGAAACCAATCCTACGCTTGAGGGAAATGCCCTACAAAAAGCCCATTATATTTTCGACCGCTACCACACCAACTGTATGGCTGACGATACAGGACTTGAGATAGAAGCACTTGGCGGTAAGCCCGGTGTCTATTCGGCACGATACGCCGGCGAAAAATGTTCGTTTGAAGACAATATGAATAAAGTGCTTGCTGAAATGAAAAACGAGACAAATCGCAAAGCTAAATTTCGCACGATAATTGCCTTAATTTGGGATGGTAAAGAATATCTTTTTGAGGGCGAAGTAACCGGTATTATTACCACCAAAAAACACGGCAAAGGCGGATTTGGTTACGACCCTATTTTCCTCCCCGATGGCAAATCATTAACATTTGCAGAACTGCCACCCGAAGAAAAAAACCGGATAAGTCACCGTGGACGAGCCACAGAAAAGATGGTTGCATTTTTCAACAATATGATTTAGAAATTACAACTCACTAATTCAAGAATGGCACTGCCTTATTCATATCGCTTCATTTTTCCACCGAAAGAAAAAAACATTCATTTTCATTCCGAAGAAGAAGTAACCAAAATTTTGGAAAATGGCTTTCGTCGTTTCAAAGAAGATGGAAAGGAATCGGAAGAATACAAAATTCCATCGCCTTTTATCGGTATTGTATTTCGTATAAGTTTCAAAGTTGTTTCCGCCAATCCATTGAGAATAGAAACGACTGTCTATTTTCAAAGTCTAATAAATATATCACTGATATTCACGCTTATTGCCGCATTATTTTCCACATTTAACTTTGTAGAATATTTTCTGTTTTCCTTAGTCATCATCGTTCTTTTCTTTTGGGGAAATGCCGGCGTTTTTATCAGACATTTGAAAAAACTATTTGTCAATGCCTTAGGACTTCAGTCGCTTTTTGAAGAAAATCTTGGTGCCGAAAATTTTTCAGACGAACAAACAGATTGGCTTAACGACCCTAATAAATGTCCGGCTTGCGGCAGCGATATAAAAGAAAATGACTTATTTTGCCCCGAATGTGGACTAAAACTGAGACAAAACCGTTTTACTAAAAATTTGGACACAACAAAATACCAACAACCGGCACAGAATATTGTATATCATTACAAGAAGAAAGAAGATAACAAATGAGAAGATTATCGGCACATTATATTTTCCCTGTTGACAGCCCCCCAATAAAAAACGGTATTGTGGAAGTGGATAATGACGGTACCATTTTAAACATTATTGACACACAAGGGGAAAGAAAAGAAACAGCAAACACAGAATTTTATAACGGCATTCTAATTCCGGGATTTATCAATACCCATTGTCATTTAGAACTTTCGTACCTGAAAGGGAAAATTACCCCTCAACAGGGATTGGCAAAATTTATTGAAGAATTGAAAAATGTCAGAACCGGAGAATCCCCCAATATCATTGCTGCCAAAGCCGATTTTTTCGACAAACTGATGTGGCAAAACGGTATTGTCGCCGTTGGAGATATTTCAAACGATACGGTTTCATTTCCTATCAAGAAAAAAAGTAAAATTTATTATCATTCTTTCTTGGAATTTTTTGGGCTTTCAACACAAAATGCCGAGCAAATATATACTACAACTAAAAAGAAACTACAGACAATTAGATTGTTTAACTTAAACGGAAATCTAACACCTCATGCCCCCTACTCTATTGCTCCGGCATTATTCAATAAATTTAAGCAAGATCGTCATTCTCCGGATGAGATTATTTCCATCCATTTTCAGGAAACCGAAAGTGAAAATACTTACTTCAAAAATCAAACAGGTAGTTTAGCAAAACTATTCAAAAGATGGAAGATGACTTATCCGCACGAAGCTTCGTATTCATCATCAACCGACTATATTTTACCTTATCTGCCTCCGGACTTAAATACTATTTTTGTTCATAATACTTTTGCTACCGGCAAGGATATTCTGAAAATAAAAGCAACAATCAAAAATCCGTTTTTCTGCCTGTGTCCCAATGCAAACCTATATATCGAAAATCGTTTGCCCGATATTTCCTTATTGCAAAAATCAGAAATCCCAATTACCATAGGTACAGATAGTTTGGCTTCAAATAGCAGTTTATCCATTTTGGAAGAGATGAAAACACTTCATCAAAATTTTCCTGAAATTGATTTAAATGAAATAATAAAATGGGCAACCCTAAACAGTGCTAAAGCATTAAAAATTGACAATTATTTCGGGAGTATCAGCAAAGGAAAAAAATCTGGTATAAATCTTGTGGAGAATTTAGACCTGATAAATTTAAGATTATTACCAAAAACTATTGTTAGAAAACTGGTATGAAAAAGAAATACATTCTATTATTTCTCCTCGCCATATTATCTTTCAATCTGATTTATTCACAAGGAATAGATACTTTGAAATTTTATTGGTTTACTACCCAAAAACATTCACAAATAACTTTAGAAAACGGATATAAAAACGGACCGGCAACCTATTGGAATTTTTTTGGTAAAAAAATTATGGAGGTTAATTACCTGTGGGACACATTAAATGGAGAATTTAAAGGATGGTATGGAAACGGACAAATTAAATTTTCGGGTAATTACCTAAAAGGACAACAAAACGGAAAATGGTATTATTGGTATCGTAATGGAAAAATCTCATCCATACAGAATTTCGTTCTCGGAAAACCAAACGGTTACTGGTACACTTGGTTTAAAAACGGACAAGTTCAAAGTCGTTTTTATTACATTGATGGAAAAGAGGAAGGTACATGTGTTACTTTCTTTAAAAACGGACAAAAAGAAAGTGAAGCCGAATATCATTCAGGCATGAAAAACGGGAAATTTCTGACATGGTATTCAAACGGACAGCCCGAAATAGAAGCAGAATACAAAAATGATAAATTGACAAAACCCTATAAGGAATGGTATTCTAATGGAGAAATGACTCCTGAAAGTGCCTATGAACTACGGTCATACGAAGAAGAACAAGCCGCAAAAAAAGATACAACGCTGATTTTACCTTACGATAAAAAATAAGAAACTTTATGTATATTTTGTTCTTCAAATAACCTTTCTAATTGCCAATTTTTTGTATCTTTGCATTGTTATATTGTCTTTAAGTTTACAAT
>JALTEO010000067.1 GCA_027073875.1 Bacteroidales bacterium | reverse complement strand
CGTATTGATTTGGCGGCTTTGGTGGTGCAAAAGACAATATCGGATTTTTTGAAATCTCACGGCAGCGGTTTTTTCTTTTTGCCGTTGTCGCTTCTGCTGAATGATGGGGCACATCGCCAATTTCGTAACTTTAAAACTCACGGTATTTCGTTTTCATTGGAATGTGTTTACGATTTTGCGGATTTGCCTGTTTTTGATAAAGTTATAACTCGCTATGGCTTGGTAAAATTTTGCCGGGACAAGAAAACAAATTTCCCAATAAATTTTTACAGAAATGAAAATGGCAAATGGCAAAAGTTGATTGCCAAACCACTTATTAATTCCGATGACCCGCTGAGTGTTTTTCCTGTAAAGAAATCCCGTTTTTTTGAAAAATTTCGTCCCATTGAAGTATCAAAGGAATCATTGCCGCGACAAGGTATCAATACCGGAGGTGCCAACGATATTTTCTTTTTTAAGTCTTGTAAGCAACAAGGTGACGGAACAGTATTACTCAACGGCAAAACAGTTTTACCTGAAAAATTTGTTTATCCATTGTTGACTAAAGAAAATTTTAAGACCACAAAACGGGTTCCTGTGAAATGGGTGTTGCTGCCTTACAATGAAAATGGTAAGCCACTGACGGAAAAAGAAATAAGTGCACATCCTCTACTAAAAGATTATTTATTTTCTGTCAAAAGCAAACTGCAACAGCGGAAAGGTCAATTGATACAGACGCAAATAAAAAAAGGTATTTGGTGGGCATTATTTGGTGTCGGGAAATATAATTTTTCACCGTATAAAATTGTGTGGGAAGCATATGGCAGAGACACTTTTAAGCCGATATTGGTACAAGGTCGTTGGCAAGTTAACCAATCGCTGCAAGCATATATGCCCGTAGCAACTAAAGATGAAGCACTGAAAATTTTAAACCAATTACAGCATCCTGTGATTGAAACCTATTTACTATCTTTGAAAATGGAAAAAACAATGAACTGGGCACAGCCCGGAAAAATTAAAAAATTGTTGCGGATTAATAGAACTCCCATTTAATATAGTGAGAGTGTGACTTTTAGTCACGCCCTCACCATAACATTTATAAAGTTAATACTTTTTCTACTTATATATTATTAAAATTTTACCCCAAATCCTATGCTATAATTTATCATTGAAATGCTTTGATAAAAATTATCATAACTATAATTACCATCGCTATCAATTGTCTCAACACCAAAGAATCTTGGATTTGATCCTAAAAAGTCAATGTTATAATTAAGGTAAAATCTTTTGCTGATATATAAATTAAATCCAATTCCTGCAAGATAAGAAAATGCAGTTGCAGAAGCACCATATGTGTCAACCCATAGAGAGCCATCATCAACTGATAGATAAAAATCCGGACTTGTTACATTTAAAGCACCAAACATTATTTTAGAATAAATATTTCCTCTACTGGAAATTGGAAAAGAAGCGTATCCACCAGCCCAAAATCCGAACATTTTCCAGTTAGTTGTAGATAAATACCAAGAATGACCCGGATAAGAAGATGCCATATAGTCTACGATTGGCTGCCCATCTATGGAATTAAAACCATATCTAAATGAGCTGGTTACTCCAAAATGAGTGTCTATCAGATATGAAAATGAAAGGTTCCCAAGATATCCATCTCTTGCAAAACCTGATGAGTTATTATAGGGACTTTTATATCCAAATTCGCCAATAGTGAAATTCGAACCAGGAGATAAATCAATATATATTTTATCACTTTCATTTTCTTGTGAAAATGATAAACTTGTACTTAAAAATGCAACTAATAAAAAAGATATTATTGTTTTCATTTTAATGAGATTCTATTGTTATTGAAAAAGGATTTCATTTTTTTACTTGTATAATCATAATAAATCAAGCTTCCTTCGTAATGAACACTAGCTTGCTGACCAGATTCCAATGTAAAAGAAATGTCTATAATATAATTTGTCCCACTTTGCGAAACCGTAACAGTTCCTTCGGTACAAGCATAGTTAATCCCAATATCATTCGTTATATCGTAATTAATACCAAAAATTAAAAAATTGTTGCGGATTAGGCAAACGACAACTTAAAATTCTTTTTTGATTTATATAGAAATATTAAGGTAGGGCACTTTTGTCTCGAAGCACCCTACGCAAAAATTTATTGCCAAGTTAATTCAAGAGTAGTACAAGTATTTGCATTAAAATTTACAGTTCCTGTCCAAATTTCATCACCTAAATCATCAACCACCTTATACGAATAAGATTGTGTTTTAACGCTTCCTAAATCTTTGGTTACTGTAATTGATCCATTATCTCCACAATTAGGTGCTGATGTCCAATAAACTGTTACATTAGTTGAACCAACAACATTTCCATCAACATAAAATGTTAAAGCATCGCTTCCATTATAGTAAAGACTGTCAGAAGTAGCTTTTCCATACCAGAAGACAACTTCTCCTTCATAAGCACAACTACCGTCATCTTCTTCTGCTGTTGCACTGTAGTTTTTACTGTCCGGATCCGTGCACCCTCGTTCTTTACTACAACTTGTAGTTAACATTGTTGTTGCACTAAATGCAACTGCCATTAAAATAAAACTTAATTTTTTCATAACTAAATAATTTTGTTTGCCCCAGCCCCAAAAAAGCAGTTAAACATTATTTTTTAAGGAAGTACTGATGTCGTCAGCATACTTTATATAGGGCTTATCCTGATTCCTTATAAACAAAAAAGCGTGGAACTGTAGCTTATCCGAATTAGAGGTTCTGGTAAACCCGTCCAACAAATAAGTCAGCCCACGCCGTAGCATGAGCGTACACTTATTATTCTTATTGGACATTTGAAATTTACCAGATTTCTAATTCAAGAATAAAAGCTAACGCTTTAATATTTTACTAAAAAAGAACTCAAAAACTTAAAAGTTTTCATTGCAAATATAATTTTAAAAAATTAATGAATGAATGTTTTTCATTTTTTTTTGTAAATTATTTTATCTATATTTTCATTCTTAGGAGTTAACATTTTTGTTGTATTGTCGGCAAGCAATATTCTCATTTGGCTAATGGCTATTTGGTTGAGTTTCAGCAATCGTTCGCTTTGCGGTAAACCGTCATTAATAAAAACAGCATTCAGGTTTTCTAAATTTGCTAAGCAAACCAGTTAGGATATATTGACATAATCGCGGATATTACCTTTTTTATCGGGATTTTCATCTCGCCATTGTTTGGCAGTTTTTCCAAAGAGTGCCATATTCAGCACATCGGCTTCGTTGGCATAAATAAAAGAAATCTGTTTTTTGCTTAGATGTTTGGGAATAAGATTCTCTTTTATAGCATCTGTATGAATACGGTAATTTATTTTTGCTAATTCTCGTTTAGCAGTCCAACCAAGTAATTTTTGTTCATTTTCTTTTAATCTTTGAAATTCTTTTATGATATAAAGTTCAAATTCTACTGAAATCCAACTGGCAAACTTAAAGGCAATATCTTTATGAGCATAAGTTCCGCCATATCTGCCCGGTTTAACAATAAATCCTTTGGCATTTGTTGCACTTACCCATTTCTGTGGTGAAAGTGTAAAAGCATTTAGTCCGGCTTGTTTTCTAAACCCCTCGAATTCGAGGGGTTTAAAGTCGGGATTATAAAGCGTTTCCCAAATACCCAGAAACTCAATGGTATTGCGATTTCGCATCCAATTTCCAATTACAGCACTTGTGTCGTCAGTTTTGTATTTTGCAATATCAGTAAGAGAAATATAATCTTGTTCATTTATCGAAACAACAGTTATTTTACGTCCTTTAACTTCTATTTTCTTATTTTTTTTACTCATAATAGTTTCCTTTTAAATAGGTCTAATTTAAGCGTATTTTTGTTTTATCCGATATTATCATTTGTCTTGTTCTTAAGGGTAAGAGTTACCAAAAGTAACTAAAATTTTATTATATCCGTTAGTCTTTATCAGAAATTTCACTTTTAAACAATATTTCAGGAAACTTTTAGAAAGGTTCTCAAGGCAAATTCAAAAACTATGTTTTTTTTAAGAAAAGTGTATCTTTCGACCTTTCTAAAAAAACTAATTGTTACATTATAGAGTTTTGTAACTTTGCATTAAATAAGTAAAAATATATAATGAGACCTTTGCAAAACCAAAAAGAAGCTGTCATTCTGAGCATTGCGAAGAATCTCAACATACTGAATGGCAATTATTCACAGATTCTTCACTGTGTTCAGAATGACAAAATCAAAAGTTTTGTCAATGACTTATAATATCAAAATAACTTCTATTAAATCAACTTTTAACAATGGAAAATACACCAAACCACAACCAACCACCACAACAAGAAAACCCTGTGCCACCACCTAATTCCGGACAACAAGGACTTTATGAATTGCCAAATGCAACCACAACCTTGGTAATGGGAATTTTGTCAATTGCCGGTTGTTGGCTCTACGGTATCTTTAGTCTGGTATTTGCAATTATAGGACTTTCAATGGGGTCAAAAGGGAAAAAGCTATATGCTCAGAATCCGGGACTTTACACACAAAGCTCGTATAAAAATTTGAATGCCGGACATACAATGTCAATCATTGGACTGATATTGTCTTCTTTATGGGTAGTGATAGTAATTATTTACATTTTTATATTCATTTTTGCATTTTCCGGCTCCCATACGCTCGATGATTTAGATTTTACTAACCTAATGATAATGTGGAGGTAATGACTGTGGTTAAGAAAGATTTTATTGCTTTATCAGATGTGTTAACGCAGTTGCTTGATGGCAAAGAAACAGAACTGTTGTCGCAATCAGCATTTCAGGATTTTTTACAACAAGCACAAGATGAAAATCCGTGGTTTGTTCAAGAGCATATCCGGTATGCACTTTCCCAAATTACTTCTGTTTTAACGGAATCGAATCTTAAAAAGTGGTTGTCGGTATATCCCGAGATTTCAAAACAGAAACCGGCAAAAACCGTTGCCTTGATTATGGCGGGAAATATTCCATTGGTGGGTTTTCACGATATGTTATCGGTATTAATATCAAGACATAATCTTAAAGCAAAGCTCTCGTCAAAAGACCGTATTTTACCAAAAATGATTCGTGAGTTATTAGTAAAGATAAATCAGGAATACGACCGCAAGATTCTTTTTACTGAGGAGCAACTTTCCGGTTTTGATGCTGTTATTGCTACCGGCAGCAACAATAGTGCAAATGTCTTTAAGCAATATTTCGGAAAATATCCGCATATTATTCGTCAAAACCGCAATTCCATAGCCATTCTTACCGGAGATGAAACACCTGAAGAGCTGCAAAATCTCGGACACGATATTTTTTCGTATTTCGGTCTCGGCTGTCGTAATGTATCCAAGATTTTTGTTCCTGAAGATTATCCGGTAGCGGAATTATCAAGCTATTTTACTGATTTTTCGCATTATCAGCATCACAATAAGTATATTAACAACTACGATTATCAAAAAGCAATTTCTTTGATGAACCAAACTGAATTTATTGACGGAAACTTTTTTTTGATGCAGGAACGCCGTGAGATAGCATCCCCGATATCAGTTATTTTCTACGAACGATACACGGATTACCGGCAATTAAAATTACAATTAACCGGAATAAAAAATCAATTACAGGTCGTTGTTTCAAAAGAAAGTAGTAATTTTGGACTAACACAGCAACCCCAATTGTGGGATTATGCTGATGGCGTGGACACAATGGCGTTCCTTTTAAATATTTGATAATATTATGAACTTTCAAACTTCAAACTTTTAACTTTAAACTTTCAAACTTTTAACTTTTAACTCACTTATGGTTTACACTTTTCGTTTTTTACTGCCGCAAGAAAAAGAATTTATAGCTGAGATAGCTGTTCCTTCTTCTTATTCTTTTTTTGATCTTCACGAAACGGTTCAGGATTTTTTTAAATATGATAAGACTCAAATGGCTTCTTTTATTATTACTGATGACCGGTGGAATAAATTACAAGAAATAGCCATGGTGGATTTTGAAAAGGAAAACGGGGATTCACCGATGAAAGCGTTCAAATTATCGGATGTCTTTACGCAGAAAGGACAACGGATGCTATATGTGTTTGATTTTTTCTCCGAACGGGCATTCTTCGTACAACTGTCCAATATTCAGGAAGATAAAGACAATGATGTTTCCAAAGGTGTATTGCTGAATTTGGAAGGGACAATTCCCGACCAAACACAAATTGATTTAGACTTTCCGGAGCTGGATGATGAATATGACGACGAAGATGACTTTGATGAATTTGACGACTTCCAAATAGATGAAGGGGAACTCTAATAAGATCTTGGCAAAACTTTTAGCTTTGTCACACTGAGCGTAGTCGAAGTGTCTGGTTAATTCATAATCTATTTTAGAGATTGCTTCACATTTGTTCGCAATAACGGTTTAATTTTTAATTTATTGAAGAGTTTGCCTCGCTTTGTTCAGAATGAACTTTTTTGGGTTTTGCAAAGATTTCGTTCTATAACTGAACATCAATACCAACCCTAATAAGCGGATTAATTTTTTTGTTTTGATAGTTTGTTACGACATCAACCCGTAAAACATTAAATATATTTTCGGCACCCACAAATAGTTCGCTAAACAATCCATTATCAGCAGAATAAAGTGATGCTGTGCCGGCTAATACCTGAAACTTAAGTTTTCGTAATACAGGTAATTTATTAAATATCCAACCGTTAAAATGGTGCTCCCATCTGCCTGAAAGATAAAATTTATTTGTGCTGTAATCGAAATAATTTAAGGTATTAAACGGCACATCGGGCTGCAATCCCCAACTTGGATGCAAAAACACGGTTTGATTGCCTTCAAAATGCCTGTAATCAATAAATTCAAGATTGTTTTGACCTGAGAGAAATCCTCCGACATTAAAAGTATAAACCGACTTGCCAAATAAATTCATATCGATTATATCGCTTATTGAAAATTGTGCAAAATTGAAGCCGGTACGCGAATCGGAAGTATATTCACCGTGTTTAAAATTTAAATAAAAATAAGGTTTATCCGACTCGTGATAATATTTCTTTCCTCCGGGATAAGTATCATATTTTTGTCCGGGCTGAAACGATAAATATACAGAACTAATAAAAACATCGTGTTGTTTAAATGCCGGTGAGTCATCATCAGGATTTTGCGGATTGTTTGATGTGAATTCCCTCGGCGAAGCATTACGATAATAATCATAAAATGAAAAATCAGTATTATTTGTCATAGGGTAACGCCTTTCGTAATTTAATGTTCCTCCCATATTTAAGCCGCGGGCAATACGCTGCCAAGTCCAAATTGAGACGAAATCTTTTTTGTACAATTTTGCAAAATTTTCTTTAAGAAACAAGGTGTAGATTGTGTTGTCAAAACCAAAAACATTTGAAATATTACTAACATTTCTACCCGTAGAAACGCCAAAATATTTTGTGTACATCCTAATATCCCCATAAAACTCATTATTAGTGATGCTGTATTTTAATGTTGGTAATATTTTAGTTTTTGCATTCCAGAACCACATATTATTATCTTCTTCCAAGTCTTTTTTGTCGTAAAATGCATATCCGCCTGAAACACTGTAAACCCACCCCTCAACCGTATTGTAATATATGTTTGCCGGTGAAATTAAGGCATTTACATACCAACTTCGATATTTTGGATAGTTTTTAAATGAATACTTTTTTAGCCAAATACTATTCCAGTGAAACTTATTTTCGGCTTTCTTTAGTGAGTCTAAATATACAGGGTCTTTGCGTCTGCGTAATAAGCTGTCTTCTTTGCTGTAATATTTATTTTCTTCGTCAGTAAGTTTAATATAACGGCTGTTATCCCAATAAACAGTATCTTTTTTGTTGGCACTTTCTTCTATTCTAAATACCTCATTGCCAAAAAACTTTTTATTGAAATTAGGTCGTATGTTGTAGTTACTAAATGTACCAACAGAATTAGTATATCCGCCAAACCCGAAAATTTTAAAATATTGCTTGTATTGAATGGTAAAAGGCATCCAAATGGTATCGTTAAGCGGAATAAATGTTTGTTTAATTTCCAAACTATCAACCATTTTTATATTTGCATCTTTAGTAAGTACAAGGTCAATTGTGTAAAAACTCCAATCGTCATCAACAATATACACGAAACCTTTAAAAACAGGGTCGTGTTTACGGCGAGGTATTACCTGTATCTTGTAAATGGTTTTCCCATTATCTATATCAGTTCTAACAAGTTTATATTTGTAGTACATCATTGCCGATGAAGCTATTGGCGATATAAAACCGCGTTCGCCAAACCAGCCCATTGGTATGTTGTTTTGGTAAAAATTTATCATAACATCGCGAGCACGGTTCCAGCTATAACCACGATTTGTGCCTGCTACTTTACTTGCTATCATTTCTTCTTTGTAATTATCAGGTGCTTGATAATAATATTTTGCAACCGATTCAGACAAACCTAATAATCCTAAATCGTTAGAATCCGGTAGTTCTATTTTTTGCATAAATTTAGGTAATTTCTTAGGTACTTCATTTAACCGGTCAACACTTTTAATATAAATATTAACACTATATGCTTTTAATTGATTGGCGTGTTTCTTTCTTGTTTTTTGTGCTTTTTTAATGATACCGTAAGCAGGGTCCCGACCGTCGGCAGTAACAGTAACTTGCTTGAGTAATGTGGCTTCGCTTTGCATTTTTACAACCAAATTGTTTGTGTTTGTTTTAATGTCAATAGGGACTTCTTTCTTTTTAAAACCAATATATTGAAATACTAATGTTTGCGATGTGCCTTTTTGTAAATCGAGCGTAAATTCGCCATCGTAATTAGATGTTGTACCTTGTGATGTGCCTTTTACATAAATATTTACAAACGGAAGTATTTCACCGTTTTTGTCTATTACCTTTCCTTTTATGGTAAGGTATTCTTCTTTTATCCCAAGGGATTTCATAATAAATGCAATTTTAAACGATGCTTCATCCAAAGCATCATACCTGCCCGAAGCGCCTCCGTGTCCTGCATTCATATTTATTTTAAACAGCAACAGGTTTGTATCGGTTTTCAGATGTCGAAGTTTTGCTACCCATTTAGCGGGTTCGTGTACACTTACATTGCCATCGTTATATCCTGATGTTACCAACATTGTCGGGTAATTTTTTGCTTCAACATTATCGTATGGCGAATACGATTTTATGTAATCATAATATTTTTTCTGATTTGGATTTCCCCACTCTTCGTACTCAAAAGTTGTAAGCGGAATTGTAGAATCTAACATTGTTGTAAGTACATCAACAAAAGGAACTTCGGCAACTACGCACTTAAATAAATCAGGTCGCATATTTACAACTGCTCCCATAAGCAAACCACCTGCCGAACCGCCGTTTATGGCTAACAAATCTTTTGTTGTATAACCACTGTCAATAAGCATTTCGGCACAAGCAATAAAATCGGTAAAGGTGTTTTTCTTTTTTAGCATTTTACCATCTAAATACCACTGTTTCCCTAAATCACCACCGCCACGAATGTGTGCCCAAGCATAAATAAAACCTCTGTTTAAATATGGCAACAGACTTGTTGAAAATCCAATGTCTTCGCTAATCCCGTATGAACCGTAACCTTCTAATAACAGTGGGGCAGGGTTTTGTTCCGTTCCTTTTTTGTACATTAGGGATACAGGTATTTTGGTGCCGTCGTCTGCTGTGGCATAAATCAATTTTGCTTCGTAATCATCCGGATTGTAAGGTTTCAAAAGCGTATCTTTTTCAACAAGTTTCATTTCTTTTGTGCGGATATTAAATTCGTATTTCTCCCAAGGTGCTACTTTGGAATCGTGGTAAACAACCAATATAGAATCGTTACCTCGTTCTTTTCGTCCTGCCGAATAAGTTTCAAAGTATGTGTTTTTATGGAAAAGTGTATCGGTATGTGTTTTAGGGTTAATTACCCGCTGACGGCTAATCATATTTTCTTCTTCGCTCACAAGAAAAATATTACCGATTTTTGTTATGCCTTGCAATTTTACATTTTTTCTGTGCGGGATAAATACTTTCCAGTTCTCAATATTTGTGTTATTTATAGGACAAGTCATTATTTGTCCATTAATGAGTTTTTTATTTTCCATCATAATATAAAAAATACTATCACCTTTAAAGTGATTAATCCCATATTGTAAATTAGGTATTGGCTTTTGAAATAGTTTTGGTGTGTCTTTTCCGTCGGATTTGAGTAGCCACACTTTTGTTTGCGTAGTTTTGCTCGATACTATTGTAATGTATTTTCTTGATGTCGTTTTGCCAAGCCCTAATGAAAATTCTTTGTCAGGTTCGTATAACACTAACGATGCGTCCGATATACTATCTTTGTCCCAAACAAGTTTATATACTTTGCTTGGTCGCAGGGTTGTATCTTCGGGTACAGTAAAATAAATTGTTTTGTTGTCTTCTGCCCAAATAGCATTGCTAACTTTTTTCAGGTATTTTTCGTAAGTCGTATCTTTTTCAATATCTTTAAAAAATAATAATGAAACATTATTTCCTTTTTGATCAACACCATAAACCATTCTTTTATGGTCGGGGCTTATTGATATTATTGATAGATTGAAATACATAAAGTCTTTCGCCAGATCGTTTCCATTAAGATATATTTCCTCTGGTGCGGTTAAACTATCTTTTTTGCGACAATAAATGGCATAGTTTTTACCTTCTTCGTATCTGACATAATAATAATAGTTATCTACTTTTGATGGTGTGGTGCGATATGTTTCTTTACGCCATCCTCTTAATTCCTCATAAATTTTTTTTCTTAAAAGCAAGGTCGGTTTCATTATTCTGTCTGCATATCCGTTTTCGGCATATAGATAATTTATAAATTCAGCTTGCTTCTTATTCTTCATCCAATAGTAATAGTCGTGAACTGTATCGTTGTGTAAAATCCTTATATGGTCTTTTCGTCTTGCTATTGGTGCATCTATATTTTGAGCCCAAATTTGCAGACTTATTATGGTCAAAAATATTATGATTAAAGTATTCTTCATTATTCTAAAGATGCTATCTTTTAAAAATATAGCATCTTTTTTTTTTTT
>JALTEO010000066.1 GCA_027073875.1 Bacteroidales bacterium | reverse complement strand
AAAAAACACAAAACCAATTTATATTCAAGTATCATATTTAATGATAGATGAAGAAACAATAAAAAGAGAATATTCTGCACTGGAATCTATAAACGATAATTATACTAAAATTGTATTATCACTAGATGACATTCAGTTTGACGATAAAAATGGCATAAAACATATACAAGCGTGGAATCTACATAAGTTTTTGCAAGATAGCAATATGTAGAAATGCAGATAAAACCTTAATCTCTTAATGGTTTGAAAATAAATCGTATACGGTAAAAATATGAGATTACTTTGCCTCTTTCGTAATGACGCGAGTTTTACTTTATTTTGTATTAATACCTGCAAGATATAAAATTAACGACATTGCGATGACGAGGAACGAGGAAGAATCAATCTGAATAATTCCACTAGTAATCCCTATTTGTTTTCTGTGATTCATTTATCATTTCGAGCTCAGATTATTAGTTAAATCTGTGAAAATTAGTGTCATCTGTGGACAAAAAACTTTGCACAAATTATCATACATAATCACTTAATAGTTTGAAAATAAACCTGTTCTGATATATAGTTGAATTTTCCATATTCAAGAATTTTTTTTATTTTTCCGGTGGTTTCCGTTTCCTTAGCCACAATACATCGCCGGCTTTCACCGTGTCGGTTTCCGACAGATTATTCTTTTTGCGGAGGGATTTCAATTTAATGGCAAATTTTTGGGAAATACTGTAAAGCGTATCGCCTGCTTTGACGGTATATTTTTCGTGTCCTCGAGCGGCTTTTACGCGTTTGGGCTGTAAGTAAATTATTTGTCCCGGAATAATTTTTGCGTCTTTCGGCAAATTATTATACTTAAAAATTTCCCACTTCATCATTTCCATCTCCTCGGCTATTTTGTAATATGAATCGTTTTTGCCGGCAATCAAATATTTTACACGATTGTTGGTTTTTATCTCTCTGCCAAAAGGATTGAAAGAGAAATCCTCATTAGATGTGGTTGTTCTCTTGCGTTTTGTTCTTTTGTGTTTTTGATGCTTTTCTCGTTTCGGTTTTTGGTTTTCAGCAAGCAGCCCCTGTTGTTGTTTATAACCCCTGTCGTATTGCGACAAATTATATTTCTCAATAATGGCAATAAGCCGTTGCGGGTAAGTTGGCGAAGTGGCATAACCGGCTTTTTTTAGCCCGTAAGCCCATTTTTTGTAATCTGTAATTTTATACTCAAACAAAAATTCATACCGTGATTGTGCTTTCAAGAATTTAGAATGATCGCGAAATGATTCCCACGCTGATTTATAATGCCGGAAACATTCGTGTTTCTTATCATCGTCCTGATATATTTTCTTGCCTGTCCATGAACTATGACATTTAATGCCGAAATGATTATTAGCTTTAATGGCAAGTGTGCTATTGCCAAAATTGGATTCTAAACAGCCCTGTGCCAGTGTAATACTTGCCGGAATACCGTAGATATTCATTTCTTCAATAGCTACCTTTTTATACCTCTCAATATATTCTTCGGGCGTTATCTTTTGTGCAAAGGTATTAATAATTAACCCACCAAACAATAGCACAACAATGATTCGCTTCATTGGCAAAATTTTTTCCAAATTTAAGGGAACAATATCCGTGAATCCTATAAAGGAAAATTTTCTTGCTAACAGAATTATTCACAATGGTTAACTTTTAAATATCCTAATGTCGTTGAATTTTGTATTTTAGCACCCTTTAAAATTTTGATTATGATTGAATATATTCGTGGAAAGATTGTAACGGTAAATCCTTCATTTGCCATTGTTGAAACCGGCAATATCGGTTATCTTATTAATATCTCGCTAAATACTTTTTCGGCATTGAAAAAAGATTCGGAGCAACAATTCTTTATCCACGAGATTATTCGTGAAGATACTCATGCACTTTACGGATTTTTAAATGACGAGGAACGAACTATTTTCCGGCATCTTATTTCCGTCAGTGGTATTGGTGCCAATACGGCTCGGTTAATTTTATCGTCAATGACCCCCATGGAACTGCAGGAAGCCATTACTTCAGGCAATGTGGCACTCATTAAACAGGTAAAGGGAATTGGACTAAAAACAGCCCAGCGGCTAATTGTTGATTTGAAAGATAAAATCGGAAAATTGTCGATTGATGATAATTTTTTAGCTGTTTCTAACAATACAATAAAAGAAGAAGCGTTAAGTGCTTTAGTTACTTTGGGCTTTCCAAAGAAACAAATTGAAAAAACGGTGGAAAAAATATTGGTTGAGAATACTGATATTTCGGTAGAAGATTTAATTAAAGAAGTTTTAAAAAATCAGTAAGACGATTGAAATTATTTTTTAAATATCTCGGTATCAGCTTTATTCTTATCTCGTTATGGGGAATACTATTCCGTAGTGATGCTGCCGTATTGAGTTTTTTACCTTCGTTTTCGCCTGCGTCAGATACAATTCCGGGAAACGATACAACACAGACTTCCGACACCGGAAAAGTCGTTTTGCCTATTCCTTTTCCCGAAGAAGAAGGCACACCATTTTCAGGTTCTAACGAGACATCTCCGTTATATGGACCAATGCCGTCAAATTATAAAAACGAAATTGTTTATGATCCGGTAACCAATCAATATATTTTCAAAGAACAAATCGGTAACTTGAATTATCGTAATCCGCAGGTAATGTCGTTTGACGAATACCGTAAGTTTGATTTGGAAAATTCCATGAAAAAATACTGGCATATGAAGGCCGCCAATGCCAATTTTGAAAATAACCATTCTCTGATACCACAGTTACATATTGGTGGTGATGCATTTAATAAAATATTTGGTTCCAGTGTCATTGATATTCGCCCACAAGGAAATGCGAAGTTGACCTTTGGTATCAAATCGTCTAAAACGGAAAATCCTGCTCTGCCTGTAAAATTAAGGCGGAACACCACTTTTGATTTCAAGGAAGAAATTCAAATGAATGTGGTCGGGCAAATTGGTACCAAGTTAAAAATCAATGCCAATTATGATACCGAAGCCAGTTTTGATTTTGAAAATAAAATGAAATTAGCTTACGAAGGCGATGAAGACGAGATTATCCAAACCATTGAGGCCGGAAATGTTTCTTTGCCATTGACCGGTTCATTGATTACCGGAAGCCAGAATTTGTTTGGTATAAAAACAAAATTGAAATTCGGGAAATTAGACATTACCAGTATCTTCTCGCAACAAAAAGGGAAATCGCAGGTTATCGAAGTCAAAGGCGGAGCACAAACACAAGAATTTAAGATATATGCTGACCAATATGAAGCCAACAAACACTATTTTTTGGCACATTATTTCAAAGAACATTATGACGAAGCACTAAAAAATCTCCCTGTTATTGTTTCTCCGATAAATATTACTCGTATTGAGGTGTGGGTAACCAATAAAAGCGGCAACTATCAAGATTCAAGAAATATAGTTGCTTTTATGGATTTAGGTGAAAGCGACCCAAATGTAATAGAATCAAGTGTTGTAACACCTAATCCACAATATAATTCTATCTTCCCATCCGATTCAGCTAACTCATTGGTAAGTATTGATTCACTCCATCCGGAAGTTAGAGAGTTAAATACTGCAACTTCTGTCCTTCAGGGCAGCGGATATACCACAGGCATTGATTTTGAGAAAATTGAATCTGCTCGTAAATTATCGCCTTCGGAATACCGGTTTAATCCTAAGCTGGGATATATCTCGTTAAATTCTGCTTTGAGTTCCGATGAGGTATTGGCTGTAGCTTACGAATATACTGCCGGCGGAAAAACATATCAAGTAGGTGAATTCTCAAGCGATGGTATTAGTGCTCCAAAGACCCTGATTGTGAAACTTATAAAAGGAACATCATTTACACCGCAAATGCCTAACTGGGATTTAATGATGAAAAATATTTATGCCATTGGTGCTTATCAAATTAATCCTTCTAACTTTAAGCTTAATGTGCTTTATCAGGATGATAAAAAAGGAACAGCAGTTAATTATTTGTCAGAAGGAGCCATCAGTGGTGATGCATTACTTCAAGTATTAAATCTCGATAATGTTAACCAACAATTAGACACATTTCCCGATGGCGTTTTTGACTTTATTGAAGGCGTTACCGTTAATTCTTCCAATGGAAAAATCATTTTTCCTGTACTGGAACCCTTTGGCAGTTATATGAAAAAAGCCATTATAGGGAATAATCCCGGTGACTCTACCATAGCCAACAAATATGTCTATCAGGAGTTATATGATTCTACCCAAAATACCGCCCAACAGGTCGCAGAAAAAAATAAGTTTTTCCTTGCGGGAACTTATCAATCATCTTCGGGGTCTGACATTGCATTGAATGCCATTAATATTCCGCAGGGTTCGGTTACGATTACAGCAGGAGGTAGAAAATTAACTGAAAATCAAGACTATACCGTTGATTACACACTCGGTAGAGTAAAAATCATTAATCAAGGTTTATTGGAGTCAGGTACGCCAATTAAAATTTCACTGGAAAGTAATACGATGTTTAGTATCCAGAGCAAAACACTGATGGGAACTCATTTAGATTATCATATTTCCAATGATTTCAATTTGGGTGCTACCATCCTGAATTTAACGGAACGCCCATTGACACAAAAAGTAAATATTGGTGATGAACCTATTTCCAACACCATTTGGGGTGTGGATGGAACTTACCGTACCGACTCGCGTTTTTTGACTAAAATGATTGACAAATTACCGTTTCTGGAAACCAAAGCTATGTCAAATATTACGATTAGCGGTGAATTTGCTCATTTGATTCCCGGTCATTCTAAAGCCATTGACAAAACGGGAACATCCTATATTGATGATTTTGAGGGAAGTAAAACATCTATTGATATTAAGAGTTTTCATTCGTGGGTACTGGCAAGTACACCACAACATCAACCGGATCTATTTCCTGAAGCAGATACCTCGGGGATAGTTTATGGCATTAACCGTGCAAAATTGGCATGGTATAATATTGACCCGTTATTTGTTCGTAACCAGTCGGAAACGCCGGATTATTTAAAAAACAGTGATGAACAAAATAATCATTTTGTCCGCGAAGTTTACGAAAAAGAGCTTTTCCCCAACCGCCAAAGTCCTTCTAATTTTCCTACTACACTGGCAGTTTTGAATTTAGCTTATTATCCAAAGGAGAAAGGTCCCTACAATTATGATATTACTCCTTCTTCTTACTCTGCCGGTATGAACTCCAATGGCTTGTTAAATAATCCGCAATCGCGTTGGGCAGGTATTATGCGACCATTGCAAACTAACGATTTTGAAGCTGCCAATATTGAATTTATTGATTTTTGGCTGATGGATCCATTTGTTTACGACTCTACTCAATCGGGAGGTGATTTATATTTTAACTTGGGTGATATCTCTGAAGATATTTTGAAAGACTCACGAAAAACTTTTGAGCAGGGTTTACCTACTTCCGATAATGTTATTAATGTTGATACAACTGTCTGGGGACGGGTACCATTGGTTCAAGCAGTAACAAATGGATTTGATAATGACCCCAACTCTCGCCAGTACCAAGATGTTGGATTTGATGGTTTGTCGGATGCCGACGAACAATCATTTTTTGGCCCCGATAATATTTACGGATTTGATTATATTGATTCCGTAAAAAATATTTTTGGTGAAAATTCTGCTGCCTATCAAAAAACTGTTTCTGACCCATCAAGTGATGATTTTCATTATTTCCGTGGTACTGATTACGATAATGCAAAAGTTGGAATTTTGGAACGCTATAAAAAATTCAACGGACCTGACGGCAACTCTCCTACTGATGAGCAATCTACTGAAAATTATCCTACACAAGGTACTTCAATTCCTGATGATGAGGATATTAACAATGACAATACCTTGAGCGAAGCCGAAAATTATTTTCAATATCGTGTTCAGATTCGTCCGTCGGAAATGCATGTAGGCGAAAATTATATTACCGATGTAGTTGTTGGGAAAAATAAAACCGGTGATCCGGTAAATTGGTATCATTTCCGCATCCCGATTTCGGAGCCCGAAAAAGTCGTAGGTGCCATAAAAGACTTTAAGTCCATTCGTTTTATTCGAATGTTTCTAAAAAACTTCTCCGACTCGGTTATTTTGCGTTTCGGGACACTGGAATTGGTACGAAACGACTGGCGTAAATATGATGCCTCGCTGATGGAAGGCGGGCTATTCCAACCGGATGAACCTGCCAATGCAGCATTTGATGTGTCTGCCGTAAACATTGAGGAAAACAGCAACAAACAACCGGTTAATTATGTTCTGCCTCCGGGTATTTCACGAGTTATTGACCCTATGCAACCACAACTACGGCAACTCAACGAACAAGCATTAATGCTAAGAACCTGCGAACTTGCTGATGGTGATGCCCGTGCCGTTTATAAAAATGTGTTTATGGATGTCCGCCAATATAAACGCATAAAAATGTTTATCCATGCTGAAAGTATTCCGGGAGCAGAACCGATAAATGACAATGATATTTCTGTTTTTATCCGTATGGGTTCCGATTATCAGGACAATTATTACGAATACGAAATTCCTCTGAAAGTAACACCTGCAGGAAACTATAATAACGATGATGAAAACGACCAGTATATTGTTTGGCCCGAAGAAAATGAATTAAACTTGGAATTTGCAGTACTGCAAGCGGCAAAACAAAAGCGGAACGATGCTATGCACACCAGTGGTAGCAATGTTAGTTTAACAACGCCGTATCGTGTAATGGATGGCAACAATACCATTACGATAATGGGAAATCCGAATATGAGTAATGTAAAAACCATTATGATTGGTATTCGGAATCGCCGGAAAGACTTAAATCCATTACCTGACGATGGCAAAGGAAAATGTGTAGAGGTGTGGGTCAACGAATTGCGGCTCACAGACTTTAATGAAAAAGGCGGCTGGGCGGCAAATGCTCGAATTACAGCAAAATTAGCCGATTTTGGAACAGTAACCCTCTCAGGAATGACCAGTAAACCCGGATTCGGCAGCATTGAGAAAAAGGTTAGTGAACGAAGTAAGGAAGATGTATATCAATATGATGTCTCGTCTAATTTATCGATGGGAAAATTCTTTCCACAAAAGGCCGGTGTTCGGATTCCCATGTATCTTGGTTATTCCGAACGCATTAGTAACCCGCAATACAATCCGTTAGATCCGGATATTCCTTTGAAAGTGGCACTGAATAATCCACTTTTATCCGATAAGGAAAAGGAAAAAATTAAACAGCGGGCACAAGATTATACCAAACGAAAAAGTTTGAATTTTACAAATGTTCAGATAGCCAAAGCTAAAGGAAAACCAAAGATTTACAGTATTTCCAACTGGTCAACTACCTATGCTTATACAGAGACATTTACACGAAATATCAATACAGAATATAATCTTTTGAAAAATTACCGCGGTGCATTAAACTATAACTTCAATGCTAATCCTAAAAATTTTGCCCCGTTCAAAAAATCAAAACTGCTACGGAAAAAATATTTCCGGTTTATTCGCGATTTTAACTTTTATCTGATGCCACAGAATTTGTCGTTTATGACAGATTTGAATCGCGACTATAATGAAGTGAAGCTTCGTAACCTTTCGGAATACGATATTATTGTTCCTACCACAGTAAACAAAAACTTTTTTTGGAACAGAAACTATAACCTGAAATACAAGCTTACCAAATCTATTACTTTTGATTTTGGTGCTAATGATAATTCCCGCATTGACGAAATGCCGGGGAGAATAAACAAAGATGATGATGATTATGCTCAAAAACGAGATACCATTCTCAGTCACCTGCAAAATTTCGGGCGACCCACCAACTATCAGCATCATTTTAATTTAAGCTATAATCTACCTATCAATAAATTGCCGGGATTTAATTGGCTAAGTGTTTCAACCCGCTATGGTGGCAGATACACATGGGAAGCTTCTCCACAATTAGCTGACTCATTGAAACCGGGAAATAAAATTAGTAACGGACAATCGCTGCAAATAAACACGCAAGCAAATATGTTGAATTTTTACAATAATTTCCCTGTGCTAAAACGAATTCAACAGAAATACCGAAAAAACCGGAAAAAGAAAAAACCACCCAAAGAAAAAGTTTATTATCCCAAACAAAATGCCGACCCTGTTTATGTTAACTTAAAAAAGGGTATCCCAAAATCTATCCTGCACAAGTTAAAAACCATTGATGTAGATATTTTAGTAACCGATTCTGCCGGAAAACCCGTAAAAGGCATCATGAAAGTTATTAGTGAAAATAGAATTACTTTCACACCGGACACGACAATTAAAGGAGCTAAGATTCAAGTAACAGGTATGCGGGAGAAAAAAGATGAATTGTGGCAGCAAATTTTGGAACGGACGGCATTATTAATGATGAGTGTTAAAAATATTCAGGTGTCTTACACTGATAATAGTGGAACTATGTTGCCCGGATATATGCCCGGCGTAAACATTATGGGTACACAAAAAGTTAATGGGATATATGCTCCGGGTATCCCGTTTATTGCCGGTGTTCAGGACAGTAATTTTATTCATACGGCCATGGAAAACGAATGGTTAAAAAAGGATACGCTGTTTTATCAAACTTTAGCCATTACTTCAAATAAAAGAATTAATGTGCGAAGCTCCATGGAGCCGGTAAAAGGATTGCGAATAGATTTTATGGCAAACTGGGGGAAATCAGAAAATAACCATGAAAATATTTCGTATGAAGATGGTGAATATCAACCACAAAACAAGATGACTTCCGGAAATTTCTCTATGTCGTATAATACATGGAACACTGCATTTCAGCCCATTAAAAATGTTAATGGTGTATATATCTCCGATGTATTTGAACAATTCCGCAATTATAGAATTACTATTGCTAAACGACTGGCACGACAGCGAGCCGCTAACTCAGAAACAGGTTACAATTCTGAGAACTATGACCCCGTAACGAATTTCCCCGACGGCTATGGTCCGTATTCGCAAGAAGTGTTGATTCCTGCGTTTATGGCTGCTTACAGCGGACGGTCGCCCGATCATATTACACTAAGCACTTTCCCAAGCTATTTGAATATGCGACCTAATTGGCGAGTAAATTACAACGGGCTGACAAAAATTAAATTTGTCAAACATTTTGTACGAACAGCAACTATCAGTCACGCTTACACTTCTACCTATTCTATTAATTCATACTCGCAAAATTTGAACTACCAACCCAACGAGCAAGACGGACTTAGCTATGTACGCGATTTGGTCAATAATTTTTATCCGAAAGAAGAAATCCCAACAGTATCAATCAACGAGCAATTAAATCCGTTAATTAACTTTGATGTTACATGGAATAACAGTTTGATTACCCGCATTGAAGTAAAGAAAACACGGAGTATTTCGATGAATGTTACCAATGCACAAATTAATGAAATGCGGACAAATGAATGGACTATAGGGTCTGGTTATCGCATCAAAGATTTGGAAATAAATATCGGATCAGGTGGAACTTCCAAAAGTTTTAAAAGCGACCTGAATATCCGTATTGATTTAAGTATTCGTGACCAAATGAACCTGATACACCGTATTGAAGAAAATAACACACAAGTAATTTCAGGACAAAACATTTTTACCCTAAAGACTTATGCTGATTATGTACTGGGACCACGATTTAATATTCGCATCTTCTTTGATAAAATAATAAATAATCCAAGAACTTCAATTACTTTTAAAACATCCAATACTGATTTTGGCGTAAGTGTCCGGTTTAGCTTAGCACAATAGTTTGGCAAAATAAATTGGGCGAAACATCGTCAGAATTAATTTCTTTACCATATTTTTGTATCCTGAAACCCAAGTGTAAACAATATGAGAATAGCAGTTGACTTTGACGGAACTATTGTAGAGCATGCTTATCCCGAAATTGGCAAAACCCGTTTGTTTGCATTTGAGACACTACGAATGTTACAAAAAAAACATCAATTGATTCTGTGGACCTACCGGACAGGAAAGGAACTAAACGATGCTATAGAATTTTGCCGTAAAAATGGTGTAGAATTTTATGCTGTTAACCGAAACTATCCCGAAGAAGTTTACGAAGAAGAAACCACAAGCCGTAAAATAGATGCCGATGTGTATATTGATGATAAGAACATTGGCGGACTTCCAGAATGGGGAGAGATATGGCATATATTAAATCCCGATGAAGAAATGGCAAAAAAGGAACAGGAATTAATGAACCCTAAAAAACGGTTTGGCTTTTTCGGGAAAAAGAAAAAGAATTAAGATGAAACACAGAATCTTATTGGTTGATGATGACCCTGACATTTTAGATTTTTTATCCTATAATCTTTCAAAAGAAAACTATGAGGTAGCAACAGCTCATAATGGAGTCCAAGCCATTGAAAAAACTAAAGAATTTAGTCCTGACCTGATTTTGATGGATGTTATGATGCCTGAAATGGATGGCATAGAAGCATGTGAAGAAATACGAAAAGACACAAATAACCAACATATTATCATTGCTTTCTTATCGGCAAGGGGAGAAGATTTTTCCCAAATTGCAGCTTACGAAGCCGGTGGCGACGATTATATTACCAAACCAATAAAACCTAAAATCTTAGTATCAAAAATAAAGTCGTTGTTAAGAAGGAAAAAATCAAATATTGAAATTCGCCAAAAAGAAAAGAAGGAACCTCAAAAAACCGGAAATATCATTATTGACCATGAACGATATATTGTGATAAAAGATGAAACCGAGATATTTTTGCCCAAAAAAGAATTTGAATTACTAAGTTTGTTGGCATCTAATCCCAATAAGGTTTTTCATCGCGAAGAAATCTATTCGGAAATATGGGGCGATACCACTATTGTGGGCGACCGTACAATTGATGTCCATGTTCGTAAAATTCGTCAGAAATTGGGCAATAATGTAATTAAAACCGTAAAAGGCATTGGGTACCGGTTTTTTAATCAGCAATAAGCTTCTGAATATTAACCGGTTTTTATTATTTTTGTTTTTCTGACAAACGAAATATTTATGATTGACTTAAAACACACATTATTAATTACGAATTATCAATTACGAATTATCCCGAAGGGATGCCTTTGGCACGAATGGATAATGTGGTAATTGAATAATTGAACATATAAATTATGAACTTTTAACTTTACAAACCTTTAAACTAAAAATAAACAGGTAAATATGAATTGAAAATTGTTAAGCACCGATAGGTGCGTTATGTTTGTAGAAAAAAACAAACACGGGAAATAGCTCCGTAGGAGTGACATTTTATAAACTAAAAATAAACAAATGAAATTGACATGATTAATTTTAAAACATACAAAGGAATGATTGTTTCAATTAGGAATTATCCTAAAGCCCCAACGGGATTCCTTCGGGAGGATCCCTTTGCCACAAATGGATAATGTGGTAATTGAATAATTGAACATATAAATTATGAACTTTTAACTTTACAAACTTTTAAACTAAAAATAAACAGATGAAAAATCCTACCCCGTTACAAGTTGTTTTAGTTAGCTCATTTCTATTGGCTTCTTTGGCGTTTTTGGGCGTATTGGCTTATGGATGGGTTGTTTTGTCAAAAGTGGATTTTCTGAATGGGTTTTTCGTTTTCTTATTAGTCGGTATTTTTTCGTTTATCATCTTTTTCTTTATGCTGCAACGGTTTATATATCGAAAGATAAAAGTTATTTACAAATCTATTTACGATTTTAAGGTTACCAAAGATGAACCAAAAACATTGAGAATCAAGATGTCGAGTGATGTTTTTGAAACACAGGCAGAAGAAGTGGAAAAATGGGCAGAAACAAAAAAGCAGGAAATCGATAAATTAAAACAAATGGAAAATTTCCGTAAAGAATTTTTAGCCAATGTGTCGCACGAACTAAAAACGCCGATTTTTAATATTCAAGGGTATATAGAAACGCTGATTGATGGCGGACTAGATGATCCGGAAATTAATATAAGCTATTTGCAAAAAGCATCTAAAAATGTTTCGCGGATGAATTCCATCATCAAAGATTTGGAAACCATTACTTCTTTAGAGACAGGGAAAATTCAACTAATCCATTCATCGTTTCGTGTAAATGATGTTGTTAGTGAAGTTTTTGATGCACTTTCTTATCAGGCAAAAGATAAAAATATTTCATTGAAATTTAAAAAAAGCTGTTCCACGGGATTTATGGTAGAAGCCGATAAGGAAAAAATCAAGGAAGTCCTTTTTAATCTAATTTCCAATTCTATTCGTTACGGCAAAGAAGGAGGCGAAACGCAGGTAGGTTGTTACGATATGGAAAAAAATCTGCTAGTGGAAGTCTCTGATAACGGAATAGGTATTCCAAAAGAACATTTACCACACCTTTTTGAACGATTTTACAGAGTGGATAAAGACCGTTCGCGAATTTCAGGCGGTACAGGACTTGGTCTGTCTATCGTTAAGCACATTGTAGAAGCACACAATCAATCTGTTCATGTACGCAGTACCGTCGGCGTAGGAACTACTTTCGGCTTTACTTTAAAAAAGAGTAGTTCTTAACCCGCTTTATTCATACAAGAACCTTATGAACTGTATGAATGTGCGATGAATAAAGGGATGCAAAGCGGAAAAAAGAGCGTCATGCTGAACTTGTTTCAGCATCTTATTACCGAACGATTAAACAATCAGATTCCGAACCCCCGAAAAGTATTTCGAGGACAGGCAAGTTCGGAATGACGGCAAACATAGAATGACAGTTTCTTTTAGGTTTTGCAAAGGTCTCATTCTGTGATTTTTTTGGCTTAAATTACTTCTCCTATGACATTCAATTCTTGATAATATTTTTCTAAATCCTTAGCCAAAGAGATATTTTCACCGAAATAGGAAGGAAAAACTGTTTCAAATAAGGTTTTATAATAGTCCAAATTCTTATGTAAATTTTGATAGAAATTTTTAAGCGATTTTTCGTCAGCAGCATTTTTACTTTCTTTGAACTTCTCAATTTTTTCTTTCAAATGGTTGAAATTGACAGATAATTCTTTCAGGAAAAAATTAGGTCTGTTGGGTTTAATTTCTACACATTTCCTTCCATAAATGTGGTCAACCATCTGTTGAAGTGATAGTTCCTTGGAATAGTATGCCAAATTAGGACCCGGACAAATAGAAACACCCGGACCTTCGGTAGAATAATCCAATTTGTTGACCATCAATGCTGCTGTTCCCAAACCAACACAAATACAAGATTTCTCTGTAATTTTTTCAAATTGTTTTTGATATGCTTCTTTAGATAAATTCTTTGTATTCAACTCTTTAATCTTCCGTTTTTGATATTGTCTGGAAGCAACACAAATGGGCTCCTCGGAAAATTCGGTATTAGACACCAAATACTGTTTTGGACACGGACTGCCGGGAGTTCCTTTATTAATCCATTCTTGCCTTTCCAAGTCTTTAGTATTGCCTTTTATGGAGTTGAATTTTACACCCAAAGGTGAAATATCACTTAAATAATAATCTTCTTCTTTGGCATTTTTTAATAAGTCCAGTGTACCTCTATCTATATTAACAACTTCAGGAACCATCAAAAAAGGACTTCCCCAACCAACAGAGTCCAGTCCGTAATAATCCATCAGAAATGCGTGTTCTTCGTGAGTGCCTACGCCACCTTGTGCGGTGATATGAATAGGAAATGGTTCTTCCGGTGCCGGTTTTCCTTTTTTTAGAAGTGCCTCGCGATATGCTTTAAAAAACATCTCAACGAGTTCTTGTCGTCTTTCCTTAAAATCCTGCAAGATAGGTCCCATCAAAATACCATCGGAAGGAAAAGTATGCCCACCGCAATTCAATCCCGATTCCACACGAAACTCGGAAACCCACAACCCTTTCTGAGCAAAAAACTTTCCCTGTATCATTGCCGAACGAAAATCAGTAACCTTCAGCGTAATTTTCTTTTTCATCACACCTGTCTCATCAGGAAAGAAATCATCAAGTTCCTCAAAATAAGTATAAAGCCGGCGGTTCATCCCTGCCGATAAGACAATGGACGACCGGAGTTTGCTTTTGGCAAACCCCCTTAATGCCGAATGAGCATCATTATAATAAACAGGTAATTTCTGACCGTTTTTAAAATTCTCTTTATCCAGTTTGGTCATAATATTGACATCAATATTTCCCATTACCAATTTATCTTTCAGGTTTTGCCAAATCTCTTGTAACGATAATCCGGCAGATTCCAACTTTAGATAACTCTGTTTGAGTATGGAATTTTCGGGTAAAAGGTCAAAATACTTTTTTATATTATTCTTCTGGGTTGAGAAATCGTGTTTTAAACTTTCAAACTTCTCTGTTACAACATCATTAATTAAGTCAAGGTATGCTGTGATGCGTTTTGCCCTAAAGTCTTCTTCTTTCTTGGCAATTGGGTTAAAAGGAATATTCATCTGTTGGCAATAAAACTCCCGCATTTTCTCAAACAATAAATCATCAACTAACGAAATAACGGAAGAGATACCAAAAGGAGCAACTTTAACTGCGGTATCAATAGAATATCCGATTCCCATCACCGGAATATGAAATGAATGCCCGAATTGTTGATTTGCCATAGCTAAGTTTTAATGTTACAAAGAAACACAAAATTATACCATTATTTTATGTTCTTGGGGATAAAATTACGATTAAAAAAGAATTTATGTAAAAAAGAATAGGAAATTATTGTAAATTTGTTAAAAATTCTCAGATGCCCCTATTTACCTCTTTGTATTCGTGGCTATCCATCAAGCGGATGAAACAAATTGAACTGATGCGTGAATATCCGGTTGAATTTCAGCAAGAAGTTTTTTTTAATTTAATTGATAAAGCAAAAGATACTGAATTTGGTAAAAAATATGGGTTTAGTGATATTAAAACCATTTCACAATTTCAAGAAAGAGTTCCCGTTCGTTCATACGATGAGTTGAAGCCAATGATTCAACGAGTTCTTGAAGGCGAATCTGATATTTTATGGCCCGGCACAACGCGTTGGTTTGCTAAATCGTCCGGGACTACCTCGGATAAAAGCAAGCTTATTCCTGTTACTGAAGATGCGTTAAACGATTGTCATTTTCGCGGAGGGAAAGATATTTTGGCAATATATCTGTCGCAATTTCCGGAATCCAAGGTTTTGGATGGCAAGAGTCTCGCCATTGGCGGATCACACCAAATAAACGAAATAAATAATGATGCCTACTATGGCGACTTGTCCGCTGTAATTATTCAAAATCTGCCATTCTGGGCTGAGATAATACGAACCCCGAAGCTTAAAACAGCATTGATGGCTGACTGGGAAGAGAAGATGGAGAAAATGGCACGGGAAACTATCAACGATAATGTAACAAGTATTGCAGGTGTTCCGTCGTGGACGCTGGTGTTGATGCGACGAATCCTTGAAATTACAGGCAAAGACAATTTGTTAGATGTTTGGCCTAATTTGGAAGTATTTATCCACGGAGGAGTCAGTTTTCTGCCCTATCAAAAACAATTCAAAGAAATTATCCCATCGGAGAAAATGAACTTCTTGGAAACCTATAATGCTTCTGAAGGATTTTTTGCACTACAAGACGATTTGTCAAAAGACGATATGTTTTTGATTTTGGATTACGGTATTTTTTACGAGTTTATTCCCTTTGACGAACTGGAAAACGAAAACTATAGATCACTAACCATTGCAGAGGTAGAAAAAGAGAAAAATTATGCCATGGTAATTTCTACAAACGGTGGCTTGTGGCGTTATTTAATTGGTGACACCGTAAAATTTACTTCTCTGTACCCGCATAAAATAAAAATCACGGGACGCATCAAGCACTATATCAATGTCTTTGGTGAAGAACTAATGGTTGATAATGCTGAAGAAGCCCTGAAAATAGTAACAAAGGAAACAAATTCCGCTATTGCTGATTATACTGTTGCTCCGGTGTTTATGAACGGAAAACAAAAAGGCAGACACCAATGGGCAATAGAGTTTGTTACACCGCCCAAAGATTTAGAACAATTTGCCGATTTACTCGATAATGCCCTGAAATCAGTAAATTCCGATTATGAAGCTAAGCGATATAAAGACTTATCAATTCAAAAGCTAACAATTGATGTGGTAAAACCCGGAACTTTTTATCGATGGTTGCAAAAACGCGGGAAATTGGGAGGACAGAATAAAGTGCCGCGACTGTCAAATAATCGCAAATTTTTAGAGGAAATTTTAAAACTCAATGAAGAATGAGGAAATCCTGAGACATTTGCAAAACTTTTGGTTTTGTTATTCTGAGCAAAGCGAAGGGGCAGTGAAGAATCTATAATTGACTATTGTTTAAGATAAAATTCTATGAATCTTCCGGATTAGAATTTTCTCAATATCAACTTGCCTGTTTTATAGCTAATCGTAGCTTGAAATTGATTAAGAAAATCACTACCTATCAGCCCGCTGATACGATAATCAATAAAATTGCCGTAAAGCTCGTTTATCTGTGATAAATCTACTAAATGAAACGGTTGGTTTTTTAGTTTAAGTGCTCCCAAAGCAAATGTTTTTACAACACCAATTTCCGTTTTTATATTTTCCGACTGGATGCCATAAGTCTGTGCGTCGTCGTTTATCTCAATTGAAGAGAATAAATTTGCAGGTAAATTTTTGTCTAAAACCGATTCGGATGCTCCCGTATCAAGAATCAGGAAATAAAATCGTCTGCCAATTTTGGCTTTAATCAAAAGATGCAATCCGTTTTCGGGAATGGGAACACGAATTAGTTTTAAGGTTGTTTGCATTTTAAAGTGGCGATATTTCGGAGATTTCAAAACTATCGTGAATTCCAATTTGCGTAATTAGATTTTTGAGTACTTTTTCCTTTCCTGTCGTAAAAAACTGATATTTTGGCGGCATATCACCGCTACTTTCCAGATTAAAGCTAAATAATAGATTTTTTGTTTGATGTGCTACCGGTTCTGCGGGATTGATAATTTCTATTTGCCGTTGTCCGGTAATTTCTTTTATCTGTTCACACAAAAACGGATAATGTGTACATCCCAAAACGAGAAAATCAATTCCTTGCTCAAGCATCGGAACAATATATTTTCGTAACATTTCGGTTGTGCCGGAAATATTAAAATTTCCTTGTTCAACGGCTTCTACCAAACCTTCACCCACCTGTGTATGAACCTGAATGCCTTTGGCAAAGGTTTCTGTTGTTTTGGTAAAATGTTTTCCACGGAAAGTGCCGGCAGTTGCCAATACGCCGATATGTCCTGTTTTTGTATGAAGGGCAGCCGGTTTTACGGCAGGTTCCATTCCTACAAAAGGAATAGCATATTGTTTTCGTAATTTTCTGATAGCATGAGCAGTTGCAGTATTGCAGGCAACCACTATTAATTTAACTTTTCTGCCTAAAAAAAAATCTACAATCGTTTTAGAATACCGGTAAATTTCTTCCGGTGTTTTTTCTCCATAAGGAGCATGTGCACTATCGGCAAAATAAATAAATGATTCAAAAGGCAATAACCGTTTTAATTCCTTGAGAACGGAAAGCCCGCCAACGCCGGAATCAAAAATCCCGATAGGATTATTATTGCCAACTGCCATGTTTCTATCCCTTGTAAAATGGTGGTCTTACCACTTTAGCTTTCAGGTTTTTATTGCGGATATGGATAAAAATTTCAGAATCCTTTTTTGAGAACTCAGAAGGTACATAGCCCATACCTATACCTTCTCTCGTCATTGGCGAAATAGTGCCGGAAGTAACATGCCCTATTTTATTGCCTTCAGCATCAACAATCTCATATCCATGACGGGGAATGCCTCTGTCTATCATCGTAAAACCAATCAATTTTTTGGTAACACCATTTTGTTTTTGATTCCACAAATAATCTTTATCAATAAAATCTTTGTGGTCCACAAATTTTGTTATCCAACCTAAACCACCCTCAATAGGCGAAGTTGTATCGTCAATATCATTACCATAAAGGCAATATCCCATTTCCAGTCGCAAAGTATCACGAGCCGCTAAGCCAATAGGTTTGATGTCAAATTCTTTTCCTGCTTCAAATACGGCATCCCAGATTTTCTGAGCATATTCATTCGGGAAATAAATTTCGCATCCACCGGCTCCGGTATAACCTGTAGTTGAAAATAATACATTGGGAATTCCTGCAAACGACAACACTTTGAAAGTATAATATTCCATATCTTCAACGGGCGTATCGGTTAATTTTTGCATGGCTTTCAGTGCCAAAGGTCCCTGAATTGCCAATTGTGATGTTTCGTCCGAAGCATTTGTCAACTTAACATTAAATTTATTTTGGCTGTTGCACCAGTTCCAATCTTTCTCAATATTAGCTGCATTCACTACCAACAAATATTTGTCTTCGGCAAAACGGTAAACCAACAAGTCATCAACAATGCCACCTTTCCCGTTAGGAAAACAAGAATACTGCACTTTGCCATCGAAAAGAACTGACGCATCGTTAGAAGTAACCCACTGCACAAATTTAAGTGCATCGGGTCCTTCAACCCAAAACTCGCCCATGTGCGACACATCAAAAACACCAACCCCCTTGCGGACAGTTACATGTTCTTCAATGTCGCCTGTATATTTTATAGGCATTTCAAACCCTGCAAACGGTAATATCTTGGCACCTAATTTTTGGTGTACTTCAAATAATGCTGTTCTTTTCATTATTGTCAAATTTTTAATTTAATTTTTGGAAAAGCAAATGTAATTATTCCTGTGAATTAATTTTCTGTTTGAGAAAATGTTTTGGAAAATAATACCGATTACACATTCAATATTCAATAAATTGTACTATTTTCATGTAGCATCGGTATTAGTCCAAAAAGACTTGGTATAAAAAACAGACACTGAAAAGAGCCGGCTTCCAGCATTGCAAAACTTTTGAAATTCAGATTAGAACTCCCCTAAATTAAAAAAATAAATATCTTTGTTGCATAATGAAAGTATTATCTATCTACGGGAAATTCGGAGATTCACAGTTGCTAATCGGTGAGCAAATTGGAAATTTAAAGAAATATTTGCCCGATAGAAAAATTATTGTCATTACAGATACTAACCTTAACCGGCTGTATGGTAATCGGTTTAGTCAGTTTCCTGTTATTGTAGTTGAAGCCGGAGAAAAAACAAAAACGCTTGAAACATTGTCGTTTATCATTTCAAGATTAATAGAATTAGGAGCCGACAGGCATTCGTTTTTGGTAGGTATTGGCGGTGGTGTGGTTTGCGATATTACCGGTTTTGTTGCATCGGTTTTTATGCGTGGCATTGATTTCGGATTTGTTTCTACCTCATTGCTTTCGCAGGTAGATGCTTCTGTTGGCGGGAAAAACGGTGTTAATTTCTTGTCGTATAAAAATATTATCGGGACATTTAATCAGCCGCAATTTGTTATTTGCGATACTGAAATGCTACAAACCTTGCCCCCGGAAGAAATCCGTTCAGGATTTGGTGAAATTATCAAACACGCCCTGATTGCCGACGAAGAATTGTTTGCTGAAATTATTGATAACCAACAGAATATCTTAGCATTTAACCAATCATTTTTTACAGATTTGGTTTATCGCAATGTGCAAATAAAAGCAACCATCGTTAACCGCGACGAAAAAGAATCGGGCGAACGGAAAAAATTAAATTTTGGTCATACTCTGGGACACGCCATAGAAAAGCATTCCGATTTATCACACGGTGAGGCAATCAGTATAGGGATGATGTTTTCTGCTCATTTATCTGCCAAAAAAGGATATATCTCACAACAAGATGTCGAAAAAATTAAAATGCTGTTAAATAATCTTGGACTGCCGACATCAACAAATATTGATAGAAAAAAATTGGCTGATGCCATTACGAAAGATAAAAAACGAAACAGCGATTTTATTGATTTTGTAATGATTAAAAAAATTGGTGAGGCAATTGTGGAACGCATAAGTATTGATGAACTTAAAACGGATATTTTGAATTATGAATAGATGCTTTACATTCGCTCAGTATGACAGTCTCGTAATTAATACGAAAACCCAAATGATTTGTCATTCTGAACGAAGTGAAGAATCTCAAATGAGTAAAATGAAATGTAAGAGAAATAGATACTTCGACAAGCTCAGTATGACAACAAATGCCATTTACAAATGTCATCCTGAGCAAAGCGAAGGAACTCGTGAAGAATCTCAACAAAATAAAAACAAATGAAACCAATAGGAACACATAATTATTTCGTATATATGCTTACTAATAAATATAAGAAAGTTCTATACATTGGCGTAACAAATGATTTGAGTAGAAGACTATATGAACACAAACAGGATTCAGAAGGGGAAAAGAAAACATTTGCAGGTAAATACAATACAATATATTTAGTTTATTATGAGAGATTTCAATTTATTGAGCACGCCATTGATAGAGAAAAACAATTAAAAGGTTGGAAAAGAAATAAAAAAGATAAATTAATCAATGAATTTAATCCGGAATGGAAATTTTTAAATGATAAAATTGAATAGATACTTCGCATTCGCTCAGTATGACAACAAATACCATTCATAAATGTCATTCTGAACGGAACGCAGTGGAGTGAAGAATCTCAATAATGTGTAAAATGAAATATAAAAGAAATAGATACTTCGACAATCTCAGCATGACAACTTCGTAATTAAATACGGTATAAACCCAAATGATTTGTCATTCTGAACGAAGTGAAGAATCTCAAATGAGTAAAATGAAATGTAAGAGAAATAGATACTTCGACAAGCTCAGTATGACAACAAACACCATTTACAAATGTCATCCTGAGCAAAGCGAAGGAACTCATGAAGAATCTCAACAAAATAAAAAATAAATGACCGAAAATAAATTTTGTGTAACGCTTTCAGAAAATAATTTTGCCGCTTGTTATCAGGCAGCAAAAGATACTAAATTGGCAGAGTTGCGTCTGGATTTAATTCATTTTTCCGACCACGAGTTAAAGCAATTATTCGCACTAAAAACAAAATTTATTGCAACCTATCGCTCCGAAGAAAAAAACGATACCGAAAAAAAAGACTTATTAAAAAAAGTAATTGATTTAGGCACAGATTATATAGACATTGAGATAGATTCCAATACTGATTTTCAGAAAGATATGCTGAAATATGCCAAAAAAAGAAATTGTCAGATCATTATCTCTTATCACAATTTTACAACAACGCCGGCATTATCCGAATTACAAAAAATAATTGATGCCGGCAGAAAATTTAACCCGTGGAAAATTAAGGTCGTAACAATGGCTGACACAGAACAAGACATAGCTACCGTGCTTTCGTTATATCGTAACAACACGAACCTGATAGCTTTTTGTATGGGCGAAAAAGGCAAAATTTCGCGTCTGGCATCGTTATTTCTCGGTGCGGAATTTACTTATGTCTCGCAGGAACAAGGAAAAGAAACAGCTCCCGGACAATTTGACAAAGCAACAATAGAAAAGTTAGTGAACATTATAAATGCTGAAACGAAAATAAAATGATACAAGCTCCCGCATCAAAGAGTTATCTGCAAAGAGCATTGGCAATTGCTTTGCTGGCAAAAGGAAAAACCGTACTACACAATGTCTCGTGGTGCGACGACACAATGGCTGTCAAAAACCTTATTGCAGGATTGGGTGCCAAAATCACTGAGGAAAATAGGGAACTAATTATTCAATCCGAAGGTATTAAAATTACGGAAAGTTTATTTTCAGCAGAAGAATCTGGGCTGGCTCTGCGTATGTTTGCACCTATTTTTGCATTATCAGGAGAAAAAATACAGCTTTCTGCCAAAGGAACGCTAAAATCCCGTCCCATAGGATTCCTGGGAGAATCTCTTGTCCAATTAGGTGTTAGCGTAACTACCGATAACGGTTTTCCGCCACTAACTATCAGCAAAAAACTAAATGCAGGAGAAATCACAATTGACGGCTCGGTAAGTTCTCAACTGTTAACAGGGTTACTAATAGCGTTGCCCCTTGTTGACGGCAATTCGATAATTACGGTTAGAAATCTGAAAAGTATTCCATACATTGATATGACGATGAACATTATCCGGCATTTCGGGGTAGAAATATCACACACTAATTATCAACAATTTTTCATCAAAGGTAATCAAACATATCATCCTGAGGAATATACGATTGAGGGCGATTGGAGTGGTGCTGCTTTTTTACTGGTTGCCGGTGCACTTACCGGAGGAGTAGCCGTAAAAAATCTTTCCGGCAATTCGTTGCAGGCAGACAAAAAAATACTTGATGCTCTGAAAATGGCAGGAGCGAAGATTCGGTTACAAGATAATATTGTTGAAGTCAGGCGGAAAAAATTACAAGCATTTACATTTGATGCCACACATTGTCCGGACTTGTTCCCGCCGTTGGCAACATTAGCCGCAAATTGCGAAGGAACAACAACCATCAAAGGCGTTTCGCGGTTAAAACACAAGGAAAGCAATCGTGGCGAAGTGCTAAAAACCGAATTGTCAAAAGCAGGTATTTCCGTAGAAATTAATGATGATTTGATGAAAATTACAGGCGGGAAAATCTCAGGTTGTACGATAGATTCACAGCACGACCATCGCATTGCAATGATGGCAGGCGTATTAAATTTGGTTTCAGAAAATGAAATAATTATCAAGAACAAAGAGACAGTCAATAAATCATATCCTGAATTCTTTGTAGATTTGAACAAAATTGAGACAGAATTACCTTAAAAGCATTTACCTTTACGAACTCTAAACTTTTGCAATGAACACATCTGGCAAGAATTTCAGACTAACCATTTTCGGCGAATCACACGGACCGGTTGTTGGCGTAGTTGTAGATGGCTGCCCACCGGGGATTCCGTTAACGGAAAAAGATTTTGATGCCGACCTGCAACGACGAAAAGCCGGACAGAAAGGCACAACACCACGGACAGAAAGCGACCATCCTGAAATATTAAGCGGTGTTTTCAACGGATATACAACAGGCACGCCAATTACCATAATTTTTAAAAATGAAAATACCAATTCTTCGGATTATGCTCAATTCCAAAAACATCCGAGACCGGGGCACACCGATTTTGTGGCAGAGAAAAAGTATCGTGGTTTTCAAGATTACCGTGGCAGTGGACATTTCTCGGGTCGCTTAACACTTGGGTTGGTTGCTGCCGGAGTGATTGCTAAAAAAATAATTCCCGATATTATTATCCGTGCCGAATTAACAGAAATTGCAGGCAACTCCAATATTGATGCAGCCATAACGGAAGCCATCGAACGAAAAGACACCATAGGTGGTATTATTGAATGTAAAGTAACTAATATGCCTGTTGGGCTGGGCGAACCGTTTTTCGATTCCATAGAATCGGTTATCAGCCATTTGGTATTTAGCATTCCAGGGATTAAAGCTATTGAATTTGGCGAAGGTTTTGATGCCGCTAAAATGCAAGGCAGCCAATACAACGATATGATTATTAACGAACAAGGCAAAACGGCAACCAATCATTCCGGCGGTATCAACGGCGGTATTTCCAACGGTAACGACTTAACATTTAGGGTGGCTGTTCGTCCTGCTGCCGGCACACCACAACCACAGGCATCTTACAATTTTGAAACCGGAAAAGTTGAAAAGATGACAATTGGCGGTCGTCACGACCTGTGTATTGCCTTGCGGATTCCCGTTATTATTGAGTCGGTTACTGCCATTGCCTTAGCTGATTTTTGGATTACTGATAAAAAATAACAGCTTAAAAATTCTGTATAAAAATACTTCCGTATATTTGTTTATTATTTTTCTTTGATTAATTCAAAGAAAATAAATTACTAACATCAAAATAAATATCTATGAAGAAAATATTGTTGTTACTTGCCGGCATTGTAATAATCACATTTTCGGGTATTTCGCAGAATCAAATTGATAGCACAGCTAAAATGATGAACGAGCAAATTGTTTTGGACATTAACTGGCTATCGTGGATGAATTACCCGAGTAATATTAAATTGAAACCTACTTCCGCCGAATTTATTTTGTCGTATCTCCATCCGCTCTTTGGGAAGAAAAAACATTTCAGTATGGCGGCAGGATTAGGATTAAGCAGTCAAAATATTAAATACAATGCTTACATAAGCAGTCTTAATGACAAACCTATTTTTATAACATTTAACGATTCTATTAAATTCAATATGAATAAATTAGCAACTGTATTTGTTGATGTACCGCTTGAGTTTCGCCTCCGCACAAAGAATAATATTCACCAAAAGAATTTTAAATTTACATTTGGCGGGAAGATTGGTTATATGCTAAAAAGTTATCACAAATATTCAGGCGACGAATATCGTTGTCTCAATACAGGCACAACAACTAAATTCAAGGAATATAATATTCCGTATTTGAATAAACTGCATTACGGTGTATTTGCTAAAGTCTTTTACGGTAAACTTGGATTGAACATCAATTATTCGTTATCAACTCTGTTTGAGAAAAAGTTTACACCGGATATTGTTCCGATTTCTGTTGGTCTTACTATGATTTTCATTTAGAGAATCATCCTGAATCTATGACAACCGCAATAGTCGTTTTCTGGGGAATTATCCTTATCGTTTTCTATTCTTATTTTGGCTATGCCTTTTTGTTGCGGCTATTCTTACTTTTCAAAAAGAAAAAATCGTTTCCCGACACAACGGTATTTCCCGATATTACATTTTTGGTGCCTGCCTATAATGAACGGGATTTTATTGATGCAAAAGTTGAAAATAGTCTCACACTGGATTATCCCAAAGAAAAACTTCATTTGGTATGGGTTACAGACGGGTCTGATGATGGGACACTTGAAAAATTAAAAACCTATCCCGAAATTACAGTACTTCATTCCAACAAACGAAACGGAAAAACCGCCGCCTTGAATCGTGCTGTTGAACTGATTGATACAGAGATAATTATTTGTAGTGATGCCAATACAATTTTAAATAAAGAGGCGTTGAAAGAAATGGTTCGTTTGTTTGCCAACCCCGAAATTGGTGCTGTTGCCGGCGAAAAGAAAGTGATGAAAGAAGAAAACGATGATGCTTCCGGCAGTGGTGAGAATTTCTATTGGAAATATGAATCGTGGCTCAAACAACTCGAAGCAACATTTTACTCAAGCGTTGCTGTCGTTGGAGAGCTCTTTGCCATTCGCAAAAATGTTTTCACTCCTATGCCCGAAGATACACTCCTCGATGATTTTGTATTATCATTGAAAACAATTGAAAAGGGCTTAAAAATCGGTTATACCAAAAACGCTTATGCTATGGAGAAAGCATCAGCATCGATTAGCGAGGAGATGAAACGAAAAATAAGAATTGCTGCCGGCGGGTTTCAAACGGTTTTCCGTTATCCTAAATTTTTAAATCCTTTTTACTATCCCGTATATGCGTTCCAGTATTTTTCACATAAATTTCTGCGATGGTTTTTTGTGCCATTGGCATTACCCGTTATTTTATTGCTAAATATTTGGCTGGTATGGCTTAAAAAAGATTTGGATATTTACGGAATAATCTTAATTTTGCAAGCTGTATTTTATGGGTTTGTTCTTTTAGGATGGTTACTGCAAAATAAAAAAACAAAGATGAAATTTCTATTCGTGCCGTTTTACATTTTTATGATGAATTGGAGCACTTTTAGGGGAATGATTAGATATTTTTTGGGGAACCAATCGGCAAGCTGGGAAAAAGCAACAAGGAGAAAATAATAACCTGAGCAAAGAAAATGATGACACCAAAACACAATTTCAACTATAAAAAATTTCTTAAGATAAAGGGCTATGGCAGTTCGGGAACTTCTAAATTGATTTTTCAGTTGTTGCAAAATAAAAAGATAAAAGAATTTCACGAATCCAACACCAATAAAAATCCTTTGGAATACTTGGATTTGCTGATAGAACGACTAAATGTCAAGTTAGAAATTGATGATAACGACCTTAAAAATATTCCTGCCGAAGGTCCATTTATTGTCATTGCCAATCATCCATTTGTAGGGTTAGACGGACTTCTTTTATTACACACCATTTTAAAAATAAGACCGGATTTTAAACTGCTTTCTACTAAGATTGACGATAATATTCCCCCTTTAAATGAGCTTTTCTTTCCTATAATTCGTTCCAAAGGCGAAGACACATTTTTTTCCGGCATCAAGAGTGCTTTTCAATATGTGAGAGATGGTAACTCACTGGGAATTTTCCCTGCCGGCGATGTCCTTGAACACGCATCCGAAAATTTTAAATCGTATGAAAATCAGTGGCAGGAAAATATCGTTACCTTAATCAAGAAAATGGAGATTCCGATTATCTCTGTTTATTTTTACGGGAAAAATGTAGATTTATTTTATTTGTTGGATAATTTCCCTCCGCTATTGAAAAATTGGCGAAAAACACCGGCAGAATTTACCAAACTTAACAAAAATGTCCGGATGCGGATTGGCTCACCGTTGCCGGTTAAAGCACAAAAACAGTTTTCTGATATCGGACAGTTTACCAAATATCTGCGTACCAGAACTTTTGCACTTGGTTCCACCATTGAGATTAACCGCTTTTTCAGACACTCTAAAAGTGCTAAGATTGCTGTCCCCGAAGAAATTATTCCACCGGTTGACAGTGCTGTTCTTGAACAAGAAATAAAGAAACTTAAAGAAAAGAATTATTATCTGTTTTCAGGAGAACCTTATGATGTATATTGTGCTCCCAGCACTGAAATGCCGAATCTGTTATATGAAATCGGTCGGTTGCGTGAGCAAACTTTTAGAGCTGTGGGCGAAGGCACTAACAAAAGTTACGATTTAGACGAGTATGACTTATATTATTGTCACCTTTTTATTTGGGATGCAGAAAATAAAAAAATTGTTGGTGCTTACCGTGTGGGGAAAGGCAATGACATAATGAAAAGTTACGGTATTAAAGGATTTTACCTTCACAGTCTTTTCAACTTCAGCAAAAAGTTTTACCCTTACCTAAAAGAGTCTTTAGAATTAGGACGGTCATTTATTTCTCAGGACTATCAACAGAAACCATTGTCGTTATTCTTGCTGTGGAAAGGAATTTTGTACTTTTTGCTTAGCGAAACAGACTATCGCTATTTGATTGGACCTGTAAGCATTAGCAATAATTTCTCGAAATTCTCCCGCGGGCTGATTGTTGAATTTATCAAACAATATTTTTACGATCATGATTTAGCTAAACATATCAAATCCCGTAAAAAATTTAAGGTCAATACAAAAGGTGTTGAAAGCAAAGTAATTTTTGAGACCATTGGCGACAATCTGAACAAACTAAACAAATTTATTGACGACATTGAGCCGCAACAACAACGGTTTCCTGTTTTGCTAAAAAAATATTTACAGCTGAACGGGAAAATTATTGGATTCAATTTAGACCCGCTCTTTAATGATGCTTTAGACGGGCTTTTATTACTCGACCTGTATGATGTACCGTTAGATATTGTAAAATCTTTGTCAAAAGAAATTGACGACACACAGATTTTAGAACGGTTCAATACGCTTACCATAAATCCCAATAAAAGTTTTTCGAGCCGATGATTTCCGAAAACATTCTGAATCGCTACCTTGAACAACACCTTTCGCCACAAGATGATTTGCTGAATGCACTCGAGAAAGAGACTTTTCTGAAAACAATTAACCCCCGGATGATTTCAGGAAAGACTCAAGCCGCTTTTTTGTCGTTTATTTGCCGGATGATAAAACCGGAAACTGTTTTAGAGATAGGGACATTTACAGGATATGCTACTATTGCAATGGCAAAAGCATTACCTGAAGACGGCAAAATTTATTCCATCGATTACAATCCGGAATGGCAAGAAATAGCCCGAAGATGGGTAGATAAAGCAGGCGTGAACAACAAAGTGGAATTATTACTCGGCAAGGCACAAAAATTAATTCCAAAAATCGATGCGGAATTTGATATGGTGTTTATTGATGGCGAAAAAGATGAATACATAGATTATTATAATGCCGTATTGCCCAAAGTAAAATCAGGAGGGATTATCTTGGCAGATAATGTATTATGGAACGGAAAAGTGTTTGACGAAACGGCAAAACAAAAAGATAAAAAGACGAGGCACATCATAAAATTCAACCAAACGATACAAGCCGACAAACATATTCGTAATTTTATTTTACCTATTCGCGACGGGTTGATGATTATGGAAAAGATATAATATGCTTTATTCATATAAGAACACAATAAAAAGAAAGTGTCATACTGAACTTGCTTGTCCTCGAAACTTGATTTCGGGGTTTCAGCATCTTATTATCGAACTATTAAACAATCAGATCCCGAAATAAATTCGGAATGACAAAAACGCGGGTTCGGAATGACTCAAGGGGAAGGAAGTTTGGGATAAAAAATTCTGTGAATTTTCCGGAATAATTCTACAGATATTTTTTCAGTAATTTGCTGCGGGAAGTATTTTTAAGTTTTAAGATGGTGCGTTCTTTGATTTGACGAATGCGTTCTTTTGTCAATCCTATCATTTCCGAGATTTCTTCGAGTGTTTTAGGTTTATTACCTAATAACCCATAATAATGTTTAATTATTTCCGATTCACGGAGACTTAAAGTATTTAATACCCGTTCGATTTCTTTATTCAAAGATTCTTTTAATAAAGTAGCATCGGGTTTTGGTATATCCTCACTTTCAATAATATCGTAGTAAGAACCTGAATCGTCATCATCTTTCAACTTGGCATCCATTGAGATCATTCGTTTTACATCTAATAACGATTGTTTTACATCTTCTGGACTAATTGCCAGACTTTCAGCGACTTCTTGAATTTGGGGTTCGCGTTCAAATTGTTGTTCCAAAGAGGTAAATGCCTTGTTAATTTTATTAATGGTTGACAGCTTATTTTGTGGTAACCTTACAATACGGGAATGTTCGGCAAGTGCCTGCAAAATAGATTGCCGAATCCACCATACGGCATACGAAATAAACTTAAATCCACGGGATTCGTCAAATCGACGGGCTGCTTTTATTAAACCAAGATTGCCTTCATTTATCAAATCCGACAATGAAAGTCCCTGATTCTGATATTGTTTTGCGACAGAGACTACAAATCGCAAATTCCCTTTCACTAGTTTGTCTAATGCTTCGTCATCTCCTTGTTTAATTCTTCTTGCATATGCAACTTCTTCTTCAACGGTCAGTAACTCATATTTACTAATCTCGTGAAGATATTTATCAATAGATAAATCATCACGGTTAGTAACTTGCTTTGTTATTTTTAGTTGTCGCATACTGAATATTTTATACCAAAATGAATTATAAATTAGTCCAAAAAGATTTAGTGTAATGCCGATGCTACATGAAAATAGTACAATTTATTGGACTATATTGAATGTGCAATCGGTGTTATTTATATACAAGTATATATACGAATGAGATTACAAAAGGTTGCGATAATTTTAAATATGTTTTACATCTGTGGCTTTGATTATCTGTTTTCCATTACACAATTTCTTGTATTCTTATATGAATAAAGCAGATTAAAATTTTATGCGCAACTGTGCCTTAACTTCCGATTTGGTGTGTCCTTGTATTTCGTTCAATCCCGAAGAAATAACGGCTTTATTGTCGTAATACCACTGCGAATATCGTAGCCACAAATCTACATTTTGAGCAATGTGATATTTCAATGTCAGATAAAATCGTTTGCCACGATAGTAATAGGCAGGAATGGAAAAAGCATACAGAATATCATTTTCGTAGGCATAAATGCGGCTATTGTAAGTGTCGGTGTCAAATAACGAAAAACGAAAAGCCGCTGTAACAGGTAAACGGCGAGGTTTATAGATTACATCCTGATAAATCATATAGCCGTATTCTGCAGCAGCCGTATCTTTTTGGTAGCGAGACAATTCAATTCTGTTCCGTAGTTCCAACACATCGTTTATTCTATAATTAATATGATAGCGAATCCGTTGTGTTTTCACCGGCACAATGGAAGTAATTACTTCCGGAATATCGGCATCCTGATTTTGATATTTTAGTTTTTCATGATATCGCCAATACATATTTAAATCACGACTGGGATGGAAAATGATATTTGCCAAATAGTCGTACCCCGAAGAAGGTGCATCCGTACGGTATTTTAACCACGGAAAACGGAATAAATCGTAATAAGCGGAAATCTCCCAATTTTTATAGGGATAGGTTGTGCCACCAATATAATATCCTTGTTCATTTGCCGGTTTGGAATTTTCACCGAACGGACTGGCATAAATACTTTGATACGACTTGCCAAAATTACGGTAAAGTGTGGACAACATAAAATTGGATGCCAGTGAGATATTGGCACCGTGAATTTGCGATACGCCGCCATTATCACTCACGGCAACTTCGCCGAACAGATAAAACCGGTTGTAAGAATACTGATAATCTACACTGCCGTTGGTCAATTGTTTTCCCCTGAATTCAAATTGATTATAGGGTTTCACAGGTTTGTTTATATCTGAAGAGAACTGATAATTGGCGATGGTGGTTCCTAGTTTCAAATGCTTATTAGAACGATACGACACATTGCCACCCACAACTTGTAAACCCACAGTATGCTTATCTGCTAACTCATTCGGCGTAC
>JALTEO010000065.1 GCA_027073875.1 Bacteroidales bacterium | reverse complement strand
TTCCGTTACTGTCTAACCGAAAATAATTAATATTCCCATAATTGTAGTTAATTGAGTCAATCGGACTTTTTGTACAGAAAAATTCATAAGTATTATTTTTTTCAAAGATAGAGGAAGCTTTCCAATAAAAATAATTAGCAGTATCACTAATTTCTCTCTCAAACGATTGTGCAAAGATTGATAGAGGGAAAAAAAATGAAACGCATAAAAAGAATATAGTTTTTTTCATAGGTATATATTTTAAAATCGGTGGAGAGATAATCTCTCCACCGGATAATTTATTTTATTCAACAAACCTTGTAAGACGATATTTACCAATAGCTTGCGGTAAATGAATAGGATATGCAACTGTAATGCGACCATGATGATCTGCATAACTACCCTCTGAATTATCACCATTACCCCAATAATAATACCACAAAGAAACCAATGATGTCGTATTATTTTCATCCAAAAATAGTTGTATATCATCAATATACCGATTATAGTATAAATTTAAATCATCTGCACCTAAATGCGGCTGAGGATTCTCATTAATACTATATGGCGTTTTTCGCCAATACCGTGGATAAGTTGTTAAGTCCGTATCAGATATTTGAGACCAGAAAAGCGGACGATGGTAGCCGTTTACCAAACCAAAATGTGCCATGGCATAGTGTGTAATTTGGGTTGTGGCATCTTCCGGTTCGTCAGCATGGTCAGGATACCGTCCTAATTCTCTACCCCAAAACCAATCATCACCATCATTAAACGGATTATCTTTAGCTTTATAAGCAACCCCATTATCGTATTTAATTACACTAATGTATTTTACAATTGCTTTGCTGTTACCACCATCATTGCTTACCAGCTCAAAGTGTCCGAATTGCAGTTGTTTACTTACAACCTGCTCTTTGCTGCCGGCAATTTTGAATTGGTCGTCAGTAATTGCCAACACCCGGTTGAATACCCGTTGCAATTCCGATTTACTGACTTTGCCGTCAGTTAACTGTACACTGATATTGGTTGTTTTTACATTCACGCTATTACCTCCTTTTTCAGGATAAGCATATCGCAAATTTAAATAATTCTCCCAATACCACAATGCAGAATTTAATGGAATTTCAAAAAAATCCCGTTCATTGTTTTTAATAACTTTGGTTTCAAACCAATTCATTTGGTTGTTAATGTCATCAATGTTAGTTGATTTAGCATTTACAACCGATACTGGTTTAGCATTTATACCCGGTGTTTGAACAGCACTTGGTGGCTGGTCTTCGGCTTTTTTACAGGAAGACACACCAATCATAACTCCTATAAAAAGGAGCAAAAACAAATTTTTAATTTTCATAATATAAAAATTAAGTTAATGCCTACTCTAAGGAAATAACGCTCTACAGCTTTTCGGCATCTGCCGGAGAGTGTGTTTTTAGGAGCTTGCAAGCATAATTTAAAACGACACAAATGTAAAAAAAAAAAAAAATGAAAACAACCAAAAATTCCCTATGTTTTACAGCATAAAAATGGAAAGATACCTGAAAATAGTATCGTACGATAGGTTCTATATGAATAAAGGGAATCCCAAAAATTCCAACAAAATTTAATCACAGAGAAGCTGTATTTCATTAACCCGCATTATTCATACAAGAACTTTGTGAATTGTATGAATGTGCAATGAATAAAGGGTTGGGAATGCGGGAAATCCCGATTTAGAAATATCCAAATTTGGGGTTTTACAAAACCACCAAATTTGTTGGTATTACTTAATCGTAAAAAATTCTGTGAATTTTTGGGGTTAAGATATTATCTTTGCACTCTTAACACTTATAAAAATGACCATCTCAACAAAATATAATCCGCAAACCATTGAGAACAAATGGACAAAACAATGGTTAGACAATAATATTTTTCATTCCGAACCGGATGAACGACCGGCATATTCCATCGTAATTCCACCGCCAAATGTAACGGGCGTTCTCCACATGGGACATATGCTCAACAATACCATTCAGGATGTTTTGGCACGATATCACAGGATGTTGGGCGAGAATGTTTGTTGGGTTCCCGGCACCGACCATGCGTCTATTGCTACGGAAGCAAAAGTGGTTAATTATCTGAAAGAAAAAGGTATTGACAAAAAGAATCTTACTCGTGATGAATTTTTGAAATATGCTTGGGAGTGGAAAGAAAAACATGGCGGCATTATCCTTGAACAGTTAAAAACACTGGGTGCTTCTTGCGACTGGGATCGTACAAAATTTACTATGGACCCCGATTTGTCGGAAAGCGTCATAAAAGTATTTGTTGACCTATACAAAAAAGATAAAATATACCGTGGCACCAGAATGGTTAACTGGGACCCGAAAGCAAAAACGACTGTTTCCGACGAAGAAGTTATTTATAAGGAAGTCCACGGAAAATTATATTATGTCAAATACCAAATTGAAGGTTCAGACGAATATCTTACCATTGCAACCACTCGCCCCGAAACCATTTTGGGCGATACTGCCATTTGTGTTCATCCCGAAGACGAAAGATACAAACATTTGAAAGGCAAATATGCTATTGTGCCAATGGTTAATCGCAAAGTTCCAATTATTTTTGATGCGTATGTTGACCGCGAATTTGGAACCGGTGCCCTAAAAATTACGCCTGCCCACGATATTAATGACTATAATCTCGGATTAAAATATCAGCTGGAAGTCATTGACATTTTTAACGATGATGGGACACTGAACGAAAAAGCCCAACTTTTCGTAGGCGAAGACCGCTTTAAGGCACAAAAACTTGTTGCTCAAAAACTTGAAGAACTCGGCGTATTAGAAAAAATTGAAGATTATACGCACAGTGTCGGGTTCTCGGAACGCACCGATGTGGTGATAGAACCGCGTATTTCACAACAGTGGTTTTTGAAAATGGATCAATTAGCTGCTCCGGCACTTGAAAATGTGATGAATGATAATATTGCTTTTCATCCTGCAAAGTTCAAAAACACCTATCGCCACTGGATGGAAACCATTCACGACTGGTGTATTTCCCGCCAACTGTGGTGGGGACACCGTATTCCGGCATATTATATTAATGGCAATCCCGCTTTTGGAATTTATGTGGCAGAATCTTTTGATGAAGCATACAAGCAAGCACTACAAGATCATCCTAACTTGAAAAAATCAGACCTCAAACAAGACGAAGATGTTTTAGACACATGGTTTTCATCTTGGCTGTGGCCCCTGTCGGTTTTTAATGGTATTAATAATCCGAAAAATACTGATATTCAATATTATTATCCTACCAATGATTTAGTTACCGCTCCCGAAATCTTGTTTTTCTGGGTGGCACGAATGATTATGGCGGGTTACGAATACCGGAACGAGAAACCGTTTAAAAATGTCTATTTTACAGGTATTGTCCGCGACAAACAGCATCGTAAAATGTCTAAATCGCTTGGTAATTCTCCCGACCCAATCGAGTTAATGAAACAGTATGGTGCCGATGGTG
>JALTEO010000064.1 GCA_027073875.1 Bacteroidales bacterium | reverse complement strand
TTAAAAATCCCTGGTGAAATTTCAGAAATATTTTTTGGAAATTATCATAAAATTTCATTCCTAAACCTTGAATATCGTAATTTTTCCCTGTAATCTGTTTCAATGAGACAGGGTTAGATAAATTGGCAGGAAACTCTATTTGATTCACATTTAGTCCTATGCCAATAATAGAACGGGTAATTTTATTGCCCTTCATCGTATTTTCAATCAAAACACCTGCAATTTTTTTATCTGCCACATAAATATCATTTGTCCATTTAACAAAGACTTTCTCCCCTATTTCATCCCATAATAATTGCTGAATGGCAAGTGCGGTAATTTTAGATAAATAAAATGCTTTTTCAACAGAAATTACCTCCTCAATCAATAATGATAACAGTAAATTTTTATCCGGTTCGCTATGCCAAGAATTTGTATGTTGCCCCCTACCTGCCGTTTGATAACCGGCTAAGAGCAAGACAGGAACATCCAACACATTTTGGACAGCATAATTTCTTAAATAATCATTGGTAGAATCAACCTCCGGTAAAAAAATAAACTCAACGGCAGATTTCATTTTACTGCTCCATTTTTCTGAGCTTTATTCGTGTTAAAACCTTTTTTGTGTAAAGCGGAAAGTCGGACTTCATTATCCATCCAAAATAGCCAAGGTCTTTATCTAAAATATCTTCAACCAGCTGACCTTTGTATTTGCCAAAACTGAACATTTCCCTATCATCCTTATCATAAACAATGAAACCGGCTAAATCAGCACTTTTCTTCTGCGATGTAAATTCCGAAAGAAAATCCACATCTCCTTCCAAGTCATTGTACCGTTCCAATTGAGCTTTCAACACTTCGTATGTTGCCAAGGTATCAGCATCTGAACTATGTGCATTTTCCAAATCTTTTTGACAATAGAATTGATAGGCGGCAACCAATGTTCTTGGTTCTTTTTTGTAAAAAATATTCTGCACATCCACAAATTTTATTTTGCTAAAATCAACATCAACTTCTGCACGCAAAAGCTCTTCAGCCAACAAAGGAATATCAAAACGATTAGAATTATATCCTGCCAAATCACTGCCATTAATAATATTTGCAATTTCAGGAGCAATTTCAGGAAACATCGGTTTATCTTTCACCATATCATCAGTAATACCATGAATTGCAGTCGCCTCTGCAGGAATAGGCATTCCCGGATTAACAAAATAGTTATACTTCTCTTCTTTTCCGTCAGGAAAGACTTTTATCATCGAAATTTGAACGATTCTATCTGTTGCCGTATTGACACCGGTTGTTTCCAAGTCAAAAAATACTAAAGGTCTTTTTAAGTGTAAACTCATTTCTATTTAATTAAAAGTAGTTTAAAATATATGCTTATTTACCTACGAATAAATGATTTGTGTAAATTATCTTATTTATTACCAATTTTCAGGAACAATATTAATACTTTTTTCAATTATATCTTTAAATTTATATCATCATCATTCGAGAAAAATTACTTTTCTGAATATTTATAAATTATCTTATCGGGATAACCTGCTAATTTAATGTGCAGTTCAGTACCATTAGCTTTCATCGGTGCTACATCAAAAACCATTGTTTTAGTCTGTATTCCCTCTTTACCTGATTTTTTCACCTGTTTCAAGCGAACGGTTGCCTGCATTGGCATGCTTTTATTATACATTCCATTGAAAATTAAATCAAAATCGTCATCAGCAGTACCTAAATAAGAAAAAGTAACGGTCAAAATGTTTTGAGATATCTCTGCTTTGGAAATTTTCAGCTCATCAATTGGCGGGACAGAGACTATACTATTATCAATCACCACTTTTTTAACGGGATTTACTATTTCTGCTTTTGTATTCCCTGTTGTATCACCGGCTTTAGTTTTTTTCTTGCAAGTTTGCATCTGTGTCGTAACAGACAACACCAGCACTAAAATAATGGCTCGTATCATTGTTCAATATTTTAGTTTATAAGTTTAATTCATTTAATTTATCTACCATCAAATTCAGCAGGTTCACAATGGGTTTCTGAATCATCATTTTCATCATCGGATTTAACGATGCTTCAAATTTCATCCCCACACGGGTTTCACCTTCAGACAGTTTTTCCAAATTAATTGTCAAAAAAAACGGGAATGGTGATTTTCCGTAATTTTCGTACTTGATTTTTTCCTGTGTCTGCTCTATAATCTGAAACCCAAGACTGGCTGTACCTTCAATATCAAATGAACACCAAGTTTCTGTCGATTGCCAATTTTTAATTTGCGGTGGCAATAGTTCCTTAAAATTATTAAGGTTGGTCAAAAATCCGGACAACTTCTCCGGTGAATGATTTACGGTCTTTATTTCTGATAAAAATGTTGCCATTAGCTTTGTTTTAAAGTTTTCCATTCGTTTGGATTCTGTCGCCACTGTTGCAATGTTATCAATTCCGACTCTTGAATATAACCGGTGGCAATGGCTTTTGATATCAGTTTATTATAATCCGACAGTGTAACTAACGGACAATTTTCTGCTGCAAAATTCTGAATTGCTATATCCAACAAATACGAAAAAATAGCAACCATTCCAAGCACATTGGCTCCGGCCTCCCGCAATGTTCTCACTGCTGCCAAACTACTTTTACCGGTTGAAACCAAATCTTCGATGACCAATATTTTTTTTGACGCATCAAAATCACCTTCAATGGCATTCTGCAAGCCGTGTCCCTTAGCTGACGACCGCACATAAATAAACGGTAAATTCATTTTTTGAGCAACCAGTACCCCCATAGCTATAGCTCCTGTTGCTACACCGGCAATCACCTCCGTTTCAGGAAAATTATCGTAGATGGTTTCTACAAACACATCCCGCACAAAATCGCGAACCTGCGGATGCGATAAAATCTTACGATTATCACAGTAAATTGGCGACTTTATACCCGATGCCCAAGTAAATGGATTTGCAGGATTTAATTTTATTGCTTTAATTTGCAATAAATATTCAGCTATTTGTTGACCTAAATTTTCCATATCACAAATGTATAAAGTTTTTTTCAAAAAGAATTGTTTTAATTTTCAAACCACAGCACCTAAAAAAAGCGATTTTACGCTGAATGCTGACACACTGGGAGTTATGACACCCACACTCATTGACAATCTCAGAGAAGATGAGACAGTGGAAATTAATATCGTTGACGCTGATATTGAATCGGCATTTAATGTTTTTTCCGATCATTTTAAATTGATAGAAGCCGGCGGCGGTGTAGTTGAAAATCCCGACGGTAAAATTATTTTAATCTTCCGTAATGGTTTTTGGGATTTACCAAAAGGGAAAAAAGAGCCCGAAGAACCGATAGAAATCACTGCACTACGAGAGGTAAAAGAAGAAGTGGGAATTACAGAATTAGAGCCGGTTAGTTTCATTGATTATTCTTACCATATTTACAAATTAAATGACGAATGGGTCTTAAAAAAAACAGCTTGGTACACAATGAAAACAGATGGTGAGCCACCACTTGTTCCGCAAGCAATTGAAGGTATTGAAAAAGCAATTTGGGTAAACATTGATGATATTTCAAATTATCTGGAAGGAATGTATCCTCTGGTTGTAGATGTTCTGCAAAAATATTTGGATTCCAAGCTGAAAAAATCTTAAATCTTTCAATAGTTTTATACGCTATGATTAAATTATTTTTCCCTGATTTATAATGAAGCCCCTACCCCGCTTTTGGATATGGTTATTTAAAATTCTCGTCATTGCAGGGTCATACAGTTACATTTATTACCAATTGGTTTATGGTAAAAATGATTTAAGTCAATGGCACTCATATCCATTTAACCTGTCAAAAACAGTTTTTTTAGCGTTGGCGGTCTTACTAATGGCAGTTAATTGGTCGTTGGAAGCCATTAAGTGGCAATTGTTGGTTCGTCCTATTGAAAAAATCAGTGTTTGGCGTTCGCTGGAAGGTGTCATTATCGGGCTGACAACCTCCATTTTCACACCGAACCGTACAGGTGAGTATTTTGGCAGAATTTGGGTATTATCACAACAACGGGTACAAGGTATTTTTGCAACAATTACAGGCAGTATCGCCCAAATATCCATTACGCTGATTGCCGGTATTTTTTCGCTGTTCTTTTTTGCAACTGAACAATTCCAAGGGATTGAAGTCCTTGACAAAAATAAAAATCTAATGCTTGTCATTTCTTCCACATTACTTTTTTTTATCCTGATTCTATTATTTGCATTGCCTACATTATCAAAAAAACTGAAACGATTTAAAAAGATTTATCATTTCATTTCTTTTTTCAAACACTACTCTACTCTCGACATATTAAAAATATTACTTTTAAGCACTTTTCGGTACGGCATATTTATTCTGCAATTTTTTTTACTTATGCATATTTTCGATATTTCATTATCATTTGAAAAAGTCTTCTTATCGTTAGCATTAATCTACTTTGCAATGGCATTTATTCCTTCGTTTACTCTTGCCGAAATTGGTATCCGCGGAAGTTTAGCAATCACTATCTTCAGCATTTTTGTTGCGAACACAACAGGTATTTTCTTAGCAATATCATTACTTTGGCTAATTAACATTGCATTACCGGCTATTGTCGGTTCTTTTTTTCTTTTGAAATTAAAGCTCAATAATGCAGGACTTTAGTGAGAAGATACCTCAAAGTCATTCTCTCACCCGTAAAACACTTTTTGGGACAATGTCAATTATTTTTTTTGAAACCTTTTTCATTTTTTTGCGTTTATAGTTATATGAAAGCTTTTCGTTTCAACATCATTATTACAACCATTTTTATTCTATTTGTTACTGCCTGCCAATCACCTGTGCAAACAAAAAAAGGGCGTACTTGTCCGGATATTAACGAAATACATAAGCAAAACAAACTAACAGCTTGTATTCATAATAATTCTATTGATTATTTTATTCTGAAAGGAAAACCTATGGGTTTTCAACTGGAGTTATTAAATAATTTATCAGACTACTTAAATATCCCTATTGAAATAAATGTTGACAATGATTTACATTCCAATTTTAGTAAAATTGCATCAGGGAAATGCGATTTGGTTGCTGTGGGATTGACCATTACGGGCAAACGCAAAGACACTATTTCGTTTACCGAACCAATTTACAGCACCCGGCAAGTTTTGGTGCAACGCATACCACCCGGACTAACTAAACGACAACTAAAAGACACTCTTATTTCCAGCCAACTGGAATTAGGCGGTAAAACCATTGTTGTGGAAAAAGGCAGTTCGTTCATCAAACGCCTTCAAGATTTATCAGAAGAAATTGGTAAAAAAATAAATATCAAAATCAACGATACTGCTACTTCGGAAGAACTAATTGCCATGGTTTCCAATGGCATTATTGATTACACCGTTAGCGATGAAAATGTAGCTATGGTCAATAAAAATTATTACGACAACATTGACATTTCCGTTCCCGTCAGTTTTGTTCAGAATTTGGCATGGGGCATTCGCTGTGGTGCTGACAGTCTTTTAGACACCATAAACACATGGATTAACGAATTTAAAAAAACAAGAAAGTTCAAATTACTTTATACTAAATATTTTAAAAACAAACGAAGCACAAAACATAACTTTAAGGGCTTTATTTCCAGCAATAACAAAGGAATAATCTCGCCTTATGACAATATTATTAAAGATTATGCCAAGACACTTCACTGGGACTGGCGATTGTTAGCTTCGCTCATCTACCAAGAGTCTCATTTCAACCCACAAGCAAAATCGTGGGCAGGAGCTTTCGGACTTATGCAATTAATGCCTGCTACCGCCACCCGTTTCGGAGTGGACAGTTTGTCATCGCCTACGCAACAAATACAAGCCGGTGTCAAATACCTCAAGTGGCTTGACAAACAATTAAAACCGGATGTACCCGATAGTGCTCAGCGAATTTATTTTATTTTGGCTTCGTATAATGCAGGATTGGGACATATACGCGATGCTATGCGACTTACAAAAAAATATAACAGGGACACCAAAATTTGGAAAGACAATGTAGCATACTTTCTATTTGAAAAATCAAACCCGAAATATTACCTCGATAAGGTTGTAAAGAATGGTTATCTCCGCGGACGAGAAACAAAAAATTATGTTAACAAAACCATTGAACGATACAAGCATTACAAAAACTTGATTCAGAATTAAAATTTAGAATTCCCACTAACCCACTTTATTCATACAAAGACACAATGTGTAATTACGAATTACGAATTACGAATTAGGAATTATACAGTAGAACCAGTTTGTTAATTGTAAGTACATAGAGTACCTAAAATGCATAGAATCGATATTCGATATTAGCATTTTGAATAATGAATGACTGCCAAAATCTTCCTCCCAAAGGGATTCATTCTAAGCTTTTGGAAATTAACAATTTCAGATTTTAGTAATGCAATAAACTACACGAAATTTCAAAAACCGTCATTGCGAAGACGAAGTCTGTGGCAATCTGCTTCTTTTGATGAGGTTTCTTCCTCCGGTCGAAATGACGAAAAAAATAAAAGCTACACGATGCAATCAGGGACAAGCTGTACGGAATAGAAAAAGTAGTGGGTATATTTACTAATAAGGTGTTATCCACACATTTATTCTATTTAGGTCAAATTGCTTGTAAGTAGGAATATCAGAATAAGCAAAAGGTTCAAGCCAAAACTTATATGGTTTATTTCTCCTTACTACAATGCGTTTAGTTTGCGTTATTATAAAACGACTCCTTTTGTCTCCAATACAATGGGAATATTCACAAACATGTTTATCAATCATAGAGTTTCTAATGCCAATCATTAACTTATATTTTTTTAATTTATAGTAATCGTTTAAAGCAAAAAGCTGATGCTTGTAATAAAAATTGCTACGATAAATAAAAAAATCTGCATTTTTACATTTAATTATTTCATTATAGTTTATTGTATCAATATGTAATTTAATGCAAATGTTTGGAATGCTATCTGTGTATTTATAATACAATTCAAGCAAATCGTTAGAAGTGGTTGCATATATTAACAGTTTTTGTCTTGGCGTAGGCTTAAAAGACAAAAAAATCATAATCAAACCTAATAAAAATATTTTTCTGACTACCATATCCAGTTTCCTTCAACATAAGATGAACTTCTAAAATTAGCCGGTATTATTCCAATATTATTTATATCCCCAATCCCACATGATTGCATCGTGTAGTAATCATACAACAACAACATCCGGTAATTTATTCCACAATAATCGACATCACTATAGGTAATATGGTAATCAATATTATATCTCATTTTTCCAATATGATTTTGCAAAGTTACGAAAAATATTTTTTATTGCTTTAGCAAAATACAATTGGCACCTTTCTAGTCTGATAGCCTTTATCCGATTAAATTGATTTTCAATTTTGGTTTGATAATTCATTCAAGCAAGAAGAAAGTCCGCCCCAAAATATAAAGCAGGGAGTTCTTTTTTGATTTTTAACAAATCTGCTCAAGAAACTCAATAAAAATGTTGTACTTTTATAACTTGAAAATTATTTAGAACAGCATTGATTCAAAATCTAAAATTTCCTTTACATTTGTGCCATAATTAAGAAAATGCTTGCATTTTTCATTTCCATACGGTTTATTGATATCTTGGATATTTTACTGGTAGCATTTTTGCTTTATCAGGTTTTCAAACTATTAAAAGACTCCATCACCATTTATATCTTTATCGGGTTCTTTTTCATCTACCTTGTTTGGCTCATTGTCAAAGCATTAAATATGGAAATGCTCAGCTTAATTCTCGGGCAATTTATGGGCGTTGGTATCATTGCCCTAATTGTCGTATTTCAACAAGAGTTACGACGATTTCTGCTAATGATTGGCAGAAAATATTTTGCCAATATCAATATTCATTTTATCGAAGATATTATTAAAGCAAAATCAACCATACAGTCAGAACAAAATCACTTAACCATTAATGAAATCATTAAAGCCGTTACCGAACTTGCAAAGACAAAAACCGGTGCCATTATTGTAGTTTCCGATTTTTTAAAACTCAATAATCTTATTGAAACAGGCGTCATACTCAACGCCGATGTAAATCACCAAACACTAATATCCATTTTTTTCAAAAACAATCCACTCCACGATGGTGCTGTTATCATTCACCGGAATAAAATATTAGCCGCCAAAGTTATTTTGCCTATTAACAACGAAATACTTTTAGATGAAAAATACGGCACTCGTCATCGTTCTGCCCTTTCGATGAATATGGAAACCGACATTCCTGTTATTGTTGTTTCGGAAGAAACAGGTGAAATTTCTATTGCCAACCACGAAGTCATAAAAAAAGTATCGCCAAAAGAATTGGAAGAAATACTGAATAAAATGAACTTGTAACTTCATAGGCATGAAGGTCTTCAATAATTTTTCACTGGGATTCAAATCGTTTGGTAAAGCATTCAACTTTATTTTCAAACACAAAATGGGATGGACACTACTTGTGCCCGTAGCACTTACCATTATTATCTTTTGGCTTGGTTTGGAATTTACTTCATACATGATTAACGAGACAAAAGATTATCTGCTAAATGCCCTTAGCTTAAATGATAATTCATTCTTTTTTTCGGAATACCTCAAAATGTTTCTATCCGGATTTTTACAGGTAATTATTAATGTTGCTTTTTTTATCATTTTTACCTATATAAACGGCTATTTGATTTTGGCAATTCTATCGCCACTGTTGGCTATTATCTCCGAAAAAACCGAGAAAATTGTTTTAGGAAAAACATATCCGTTTTCTTTACAAAAACTATTTCACGACATTTTGAGAGGTATCCTGATAATTTTCCGGAATCTTTTTTATGAACTTTTCCTGAACATATTACTGCTCATATCCACTCTAATTCCCGTTATCGGGCAAATTATCGGCATCCTTTCACCATTTATTTTATTTGGCATCTCATCGTATTTTTACGGATTTTCTTTTATTGACTATAATAGTGAACGCCATAAATTATCAGTTAAAGAAAGTGTTCGTTATGTTCGCAAAAACGGTGGGTTAGCACTATCTAACGGCGGGATTTTTTCACTTTTTATGATAATTCCCGTTTTAGGTTCATTAATCGCAGGTATTGTAGCTATAATTACTACCGTAGCCGCCACTTTAGCTGTTTTAGAAATTGACCAACAGAATGGAACAACAGACAATTAAAATAGGACTGGTATCATACCTCAACACGCTCCCATTTGTGCATGGTATTGACTTAATTCAGAAACAGTCGCAATGGAAAATAGAAACCATCCATGCCTATCCGTCAAAATGCACAGAACTTTTTAAAGATAACAAAATTGACCTTGGGATTATTCCCGTAGGGGCACTGCCTCAACTTGGCAATTATCAAATCATCAGCAATTATTGCCTTGGTGCCAAACAAAAAGTTGATTCCGTATTATTGCTCAGCCACACGCCTATTGAAAAGATTGAAACAATACTACTCGACTATCAATCTAACAGCTCGGTATTGATGACCAAGATATTAGCACATTATTTTTGGAAAATCAATCCGCAATGGAAAAAAGCAGAAAAAGGATTTGAAAATAAAATATCAGGCACCACCGCCGGCGTAGTTATCGGCGACAGAACTTTTTCGTTAAAAAATCAGTTCCCTTATGTCTTTGATTTAGCTGAAGCATGGTATCAGTTTCAAAAACTCCCGTTTGTCTTTGCCCTATGGGTTGCCAAACCAAATCTGCCCGAACAATTTATCAACGATTTTAATTTCTTTTTAAGCACAGGCATCCAACAAATTCCACAGGCATTAGATACATTCCTCAATAACTATAACCTGGCTATTAATTATGATATTGCACTTAATTATCTGACAAAAAGAATGGTTTACGACTATACGCCTGATATGCAGAAATCCAAAGATAAGTTTTTATCGTTTGTGAAAAATCTTTCGGATTAAAATCAATCCCGTTTCACGAGCACCGCAATATTCTCGATATGGGCTGTCTGTGGAAACATATCAACGGGCTGAACAGCAACCAAACGATACGCATCAGCCAACAATTCCAAGTCGCGTGCCTGTGTAGCGGAATTACAACTCACATAAATAATTTTCTCCGGAGCGGCAAACAACAAATTCTGAACTACTTTAGGATGCATACCTGCTCGCGGTGGGTCTGTTATTATCACATCGGGTTTTCCGTGAATGTCAATAAATTCCGGTGTAAAAATATCACGCATATCACCCGTTAGAAATTCTGTATTGGTAATTTTATTCAATGCCACATTCTCCTTAGCATCGACAATGGCTTCAGGAACCGATTCCACGCCCACAATTTTTTTAACCTCACCGGCAATATACAAAGCAATACTTCCTGTTCCCGTATATAAATCGTAAACCGTTTCAACACCTTTAAATTCAGCTAATTCCTTTATTCTTCGGTATAAATTAAGCACCTGATAGCTATTGGTTTGGAAAAATGATTTAGGACCAATCTTGTATGAAATACCATCTAAATTTTCGGTAATAAATCCTTGTCCTCTTACCACGGTAAAATCAATATCGTAAAGCGTATCATTTTTTTTCGGGTTGATAAAATAAACCAGTGTTGTGATTTGCGGGAATTTCTCAACTGTAAAATTAAGAATTTTCTGAATATTAGGTTCATCATTTTCGGCAAATGAGAAAGCCACCATCAGTTCACCGGTAGTTGTTGTCCTGAAAATCAGGTTTCGCAAAAACCCTTTTTGTTCTCGCAAGTCATAAAACGAAAATTGATGGGTAATGGCAAAATCCCGCACTGCATTTCTTATTTCGTTCACAATATTATCTTGCAGCCGGCATTTTTCTATATCCAAGACTTTATCGAACCGTCCTGCCACATGAAACCCCAAAGCATCTCGCTGTGTAATCTCTTTGCCCTCATCCACCTCATTTTGTGTTACCCAACGATTGTTTGAGAAAGTAAATTCCAACTTATTACGATACTCAAAATTTCTTGGCGATGCCATCACCGGAAAAATATGCTCAGGTGTAATTTTACCTATTCGTTTAATATTTTCCAAAACCGATTTTTCCTTGTAATACAGTTGTTTTTCGTATGTCAAAAACTGTAATTTACAACCACCACACTCACCGAAATGAATACAAGTTGGCAAAATACGATCCGGTGATATTTTTTTATAATTCACCACTTGCCCGTAGAGATAGCGGCGTTTTCTCTTATAAATC
>JALTEO010000063.1 GCA_027073875.1 Bacteroidales bacterium | reverse complement strand
TCATTAATGTTTCATTTCACTATTTTTTATATTCAAAGGTAAAGATACAAAATCTTAAAACAACAGCAAGTCCGTTTGCAGGAATTTCTTTGGTAAATTATCATTTCAACATAAATAAAATAATTATATTTGCCCTTTCATTAAGCACACAGTGAAAAAGAGTTTACCTAATTTTATTACATTACTGAACCTTTTATCGGGAGTCTTTTCCATTTTCTTCGCGTTCAATGGTTATTTGGATTGGGCGGGTTATTTTATCTTTTTTGCTGCCTTTTTTGATTTTATTGATGGGTTTGTTGCCCGATTACTGAAAGTCTCGAGTGAAATTGGCAAGGAACTGGACTCGTTATCCGATTTGGTTAGTTTTGGGGTGGCACCGGGATTTATTATTTTTGAAGTATTGCTAAAAGTAACCGGTACCACGACATTGTCCGGATTACCTGCTGGAAATTTGATTCTTTTATTTATTCCGTTTCTAATACCATTATTTGGTGCCTATCGCTTGGCACGATTTAATGTAAAGCAGGCAAAAGAAAAAGGTTTTACGGGATTGCCCATTCCTGCCAATGGAATTTTTTACGCAGGTGTCGGAATATTATTTGCATCTCAAATGGGTGATGAACCGTTTACACCGCTCATAATGACCATTTTGATAGATAGCAATCTGTTGCTTTTTGGTTTTTTGATGGTTTCCGGTATCAAAATGATTTCATTGAAATTATCGTCTTACAGTATTTCGGCAGCTTTTTTTCAGTATTTATTAATCTTTTTTAGTTTGATGATGCTTGTTACAGTGGGTTGGATAGCTATTCCGCTGATAATTTATTTTTATATTGTGCTTTCCATTGTTAAAAATCTTTTTTTTGTAAAAGAATGATTATTTTTACGCTTTCTAATTTTGAGTTAAAGTCTGAAATTTAAAATCTTTTCTAATGAAATATAAAGCTTCTATTGATGTAATGCCGCTAAAAGCACTTTTAGATCCACAGGGTAAAGCTGTAAATATTGTTTTGAAAAATAATGGTTATTCGAAAGTCGAAAATGTGCGGATTGGTAAACATATTACACTTGAGGTAGAAGCGGATAATAAACATCTTGCAGGGAAACAAGTGGAAGAAATTGCTTCAAAAGTTCTCATTAATCCTGTAATTGAGGAATTTACTTATACACTGGAAGAAGCTAATTAATAATTTACAATTTATAACGGAAGTTCATCAAAAAAAGAGCCAAAGATAGCGATTTATCTTCTGTGGTTTAGTTATTTAGGTTCTGTAAACATAAGGGGACAATCAATGAGGTGTAAAAAGCTGGTATTGTAAATTCTATATTAGTAAAATGTAATTTTTTTTGTCATAACTTTTTTGCTTCCAATAAAACTAATTATTTTTACAGAAATAAAAAATTGATGCTATGTATGGAAAAATGAAAGACCATTTGCAACACGAATTAGATGCTATTCGTGAAGCAGGATTGTATAAACAGGAACGAATTATCACTACGCCGCAGGGAGCGGAAATTGCTGTTTCAACAGGCGAGAAAGTGTTGAATTTTTGTGCTAACAATTATTTGGGCTTGTCGTCACATCCCGATGTGATTCAAGCGGCAAAAGATGCACTTGACAGTCATGGTTACGGTATGTCTTCGGTGCGTTTTATTTGTGGTACACAGGATATTCACAAGGAATTGGAAGAGAAGATTGCCAAATTTCTCGGAACGGAAGATACCATTTTATATGCTGCCGCATTTGACGCTAACGGTGGCGTGTTCGAACCGCTTTTTACTGATGAAGATGCCATTATTTCCGACGAGTTGAATCATGCTTCCATTATTGACGGTGTCCGGCTTTGCAAAGCACAACGGTTCCGTTATAAACATAGTAATATGGAAGACCTCGAAACGCAATTGCAATTAGCAAAAGATACTCGTTTTAAGATAATTGCTACCGACGGTGTTTTTTCGATGGATGGCGATATTGCTAAATTGGACAAAATTTGTGATTTGGCAGATAAATATGATGCTTTGGTGATGGTGGACGATAGTCACGCTTCGGGGTTTATTGGAACTACCGGACGCGGAACAGCCGAATATAATAATGTAATGGGACGCATTGATATCATTACCGGCACTTTAGGAAAAGCCCTCGGTGGTGCAATGGGTGGTTTTGTTTCCGGACGCAAAGAAATTGTGGAAATGTTACGGCAACGCTCCCGTCCATATTTGTTTTCCAATTCATTGGCACCGACGATTGTAGGGGCTGCCAATAAGATTTTTGATGTATTGTCGGCATCTACTTATCTGCGGGACAAACTAATGGATAATACCAAATATCTCGGCACAAAACTGCGTGAAGCAGGATTTGATATTAAACCGTCTGACTCTGCTATTTTGGCTCTGATGCTTTATGATGCTAAATTGTCGCAGGATTTTGCCGCTAAATTATTGGATGAAGGCATTTATGTCATAGGATTTTATTATCCTGTGGTTGCAAAAGGACAAGCCCGTATTCGCATTCAGCTTTCGGCAGCTCACGAAAAAGAACATCTTGACAAAGCAATCAATGCCTTTATTAAAATTGGTAAGGAGTTAAAGGTGATTTAACGGAACCCGTCATTATGAGCGACTAAAAGGAGCGTGATAATCTTTTTTGCAGATTTCCACAGGATTCATCATTACAATGAATTACGCACTTTTACACTGCAAACCATGTAACTATACACTATAAACTTTTAACTTTAAAAACTTTACAATCTTTCAACTACATAAATTTAGTTAATTATCTTGTGTAAACTGCTGTAACGGTATCAACAATACCACCTTGGTCATCGGCAATATACGAAAAATCTATTCGTTTCAGCCCGTGGTCAATGGTGCCGGAGCCGGAAATTAAAAAGTCATCCACATTCTGCGAAGGAATGGTTACCGAATAATCTTCGTTAATGATTGCTGTAACCTGTCTGTTATAACCAAGATTGTAAAAGTTATCAATCAATACTTTTGATGAGTCATTACCTTTTAGTATCTGAACAATATATTTATTTTGTATAGATTTACTATATACCTGACTTGACTCATCTACAGACCAATGGTCAATAATTTTATTTCGTAAACTTTCGCTTGGTGTGTCAGGTGATGTGTCATCTGGCTGGCAACTAACCATTGATAACGAAATGCCAGCAAACAGTAATAATAAATATCTCATAAGTCATTTATTTTAACTGAAACAAACTTACAATTTTTTTGCCAAACAGCATCAAAAATAAATTTATTCGGTAGAATATCCCCAAAAGAAGGGCGTTATCCTGAACTTGCCTGCTCTCGAAATCTTGTTTCGGGGTTTCAGTATCTAAAGCACAAAGATTCCGAAATAAATTCGGAATGACCTCAAAGACAGGTAAGTTCGGGACAAGCTGATTTAGAAATATCCAAAGAAACAGAATAGTCTAATTTTTTTAACTAATAAGGATGGAATTCTGTGAATTTTCCGGATTAAAACGCCTAA
>JALTEO010000062.1 GCA_027073875.1 Bacteroidales bacterium | reverse complement strand
GCTTTATGATATTTCCCTTATACTTCATCATATCTTTTTACATTATCCCGATAGTGCATCAAAAATATGACTCGTCTAAGAAAAATATCAAAAAGCTGTGAGTATTTCTTATATCGAATTCAGGTTACTAATATAAATTAGTCCAAAAAAGATTTGGTATAATGCCGATGCTACATGAAAATAGTACAATTTATTGGACTCGTATGTATGAATGTGTAATCGGTATTAAATCGGCGTTCAGTGTTTGTTATTCGTTATTTAGGCAAATAATATCGATTAACGAATAAATTTCGAAGTTTTATCCTAATAAATCTTGGCAAATCATTGGACTATTTGCTATTTGTATTTGGTGTTATATATCAAAGAGATACTTAATAAAACGAAGAATGTCAGCATATTAAACGATAATTACTCATAAATTTTTCACAAACTCTTTTGCTTTGTTCAAGATGACATTTTTCAGAATGACAAAATCAGAAGTTTTGTAAAAGTATTACAAATTGACATTAATCATTCTACGGTACAAATCGTAATTTCCTTGATATCGAAAATATTTTTTTTAACATCTCCGGCAAATCATTTAATATTACTAATTTTACCACAAATTAAAAACTTTAATCATGATATCAACTATGACCAGTAAAGATTATATCGAAAGAGAAGACCGTTACGGTGCACACAACTATCATCCGTTGCCTGTTGTGTTAGACCGTGGCGAAGGTATTTTTGTTTGGGATGTGGAAGGTAAAAAATATTTTGATTTTCTGTCGGCATATTCCGCAGTAAATCAAGGACATTGCCATCCAAAGATTATTGGAGCCATGACCGAACAATCCAAAAAATTAACCCTCACTTCCCGGGCTTTTTACAACAGTACGCTGGGTGAATACGAGGAATTTGTTACCAAATATTTTGGTTACGACAAAGTGTTGCCGATGAATACCGGTGCCGAAGCCGATGAAACTGCCTTAAAACTTTGCCGCAAATGGGCTTATGAGAAAAAAGGTGTTCCTGAAAATGAAGCTAAAATTATTGTTTGCGAAAATAATTTCCATGGCAGGACAATTACGATTGTTTCCATGTCAACTGACCCGGATGCGTACAAGGGATTCGGTCCGTTTACCCCCGGATTTATTAAAATACCTTACAACGATTTAAGTGCTTTGGAAAAAGCTTTGGAAGATCCGAATGTTGCCGGATTTTTGGTAGAACCTATTCAAGGTGAAGCAGGTGTATATGTTCCCGATGACGGTTATTTGAAAAAAGCATCGGAGATGTGTAAAGCCAAAAATGTGTTGTTCATTGCCGACGAAGTACAGACAGGTATTGCCCGCACAGGAAAACTATTGGCTTGTGACCACGAAAATGTTCGTCCCGATATTTTGATTTTAGGAAAAGCTATTTCCGGTGGTGCCATGCCTATCTCGGCTGTTTTGGCTGATGATGATATAATGCTGGTTATCAAACCCGGAGAACACGGTTCTACTTTCGGTGGAAATCCCGTAGCCGCCATGACAGCTATTGCCGCTTTAGAAGTTGTTAGAGATGAAAAACTGGCAGAAAATGCCGAGCGACTCGGGAAGATTTTCCGTGAAGAGTTACAAAAAGTTGACTCACCAATGATTGAATTGGTTCGCGGAAAAGGTTTACTGAATGCTGTAATTATCAAGCCGAAAGATGGTAAAACAGCTTGGGATGTTTGTCTGGCAATGAAAGAAAACGGGCTGATAGCCAAGCCGACACACGACCATATCATTCGTTTTGCACCGCCGTTGGTTATTAACGAAGAACAATTGATGGAAGCTATCGAAATTATTAAAAAGACACTTGCTGAATTTTAATTTTAAGAATTTAAATCTATTTATTATATGAAACGAACAATTGTAACTTTGCCCGGTGACGGTATTGGACGCACAGTTTTAGATGCCGCTGTAAAAGTTTTAAATGCTGCCGGTTTTGATGCCGAATATATTGAAGGTGACATCGGTTGGGAATTTTGGAGAAAAGAAGGTAATCCGTTGCCCGACCGCACGATTAATCTTTTGAATGAGCATAAAATTGCTTTATTCGGTGCCATTACTTCCAAACCAAAAGAAGAAGCCGCCAATGAATTGTCTGATGACCTTAAAGATAAAGGTTTGGTTTATTCCAGCCCTATTGTTAATCTTCGTCAACATTTTAATCTGGATATTTGTTTGCGTCCTTGCCGTTCATACGAAGGCAATCCGCTGAACTTTATCCGCCGCGGTGCCAACGGTGACATTGAAGAGCCAATGGTAAATGTTGCCATCTTTCGTCAAAATACCGAAGGTCTTTACGGTGGTGTAGAATGGAGTAATCCCAATGATAAGGTTTATGACGGTTTGATGACACATCCTAAGTTTGTCAAAAACTTTTCGCAAGCTCCACGGGCAGACCTTTCTATTTCAACGCGAATATTTACCAAACGGGCAACCGAAAGAATCTTGTTGGCGGCATTTGAATATGCCCGTCAGTATGGATACAAGTCGGTTACGCTGGCAGAAAAGCCCAATGTTATTCGCGAAACATCGGGTATGATGTATAAGATGGCTAAAGAATTACAACGGGAACATTTTTCCGAAATAGAACTGTGGAATACCAATATTGACGCTCAAATGATGTGGTTGACAAAAAATCCCGAAAATTACGGTGTTATTGTTGCCGGTAATATGTTTGGCGATATTGTTTCCGATGGTTTTGCCGGACTTATCGGCGGGCTGGGATTTGCTTGCAGTGCACAATATAATCCTGATAACGGAATTTCTGTTTTTGAACCTACGCACGGTTCGGCACCAAAATACGAAACATTTAAACCCTCTATTGTCAATCCGATTGCGATGATTGAGTCGGCATGTATGATGCTTGACCACATTAGCGAAAACGATTTGGCAAAGAAAATCCGTAATGCCATTGCCAAAGTTATTAAAGAAGGTAAGGTGCGGACTTACGATATGTTGAAACTTAAAGGTAGTCCCGATGTATTCAACCACGGTGCTGCTTCTACAGACGAAATGGCTGATGCCATTATTGCCAATTTGTAGAGATTAATTTTTCTTTTTATTGAAAACAGGGCTTGCAGAATGTGAGCCCTGTTTTTTTTATTGTATCTCCGAAAGGCAATCCATATTCGATATAGGGTAGTGTTCCCTTTTTGTGTATTTTAACCCCAAAAATTCACGGAATTTTCTACTATTAAGAAATACCAACAAATTTGGAATTTTACAAAACCCCTGATTTGGGTATTTCTAAATCGGGATTTCCCGCTTTGCTCTCCCTTTATTCATCGTACATTCATACAATTTATTACATTCTTGTATGAATAAAGCGGGTTAAGATTTCTTTTTAAAAGATTGTTTTTCCCTATAAGGATTTATGATATTGCCCTTATACTTCCTCATATTTTCTTGCATTATCCCGATAGTGCATCAAAAATATGATTTTCTAATAAAAATATCAAAAAGCTGTGAGTGTTTCTTATAT
>JALTEO010000061.1 GCA_027073875.1 Bacteroidales bacterium | reverse complement strand
CTATAATTTATTGACTTATCGTTTCCTAAATACTTTTTTTGTTCAAAAACATAAAAGTTTTCTGAAAATAAGTTATTAATCATTTTTTTTAGAAGTAATCAGTTCTAAATTTGCGACAAATTAAATTTTAATATTATGGCACTTTTTACAAAAAAAGACGCATTGGATTATCATTCCTCGGCAACCGGCAGAGCAGGGAAAGTTGAGGTGATTCCAACCAAACCTTATAGCACGCAACGCGATTTATCGTTGGCTTATACGCCGGGTGTTGCTGTTCCATGTTTGGAAATTGAAAAGAAACCCGAAGATGTATATAAATACACCGCAAAAGGAAATTTAGTAGCAGTAATGTCAAATGGCACAGCTGTTCTCGGATTAGGAAATATTGGAGCGGCGGCAGGAAAACCGGTAATGGAAGGCAAAGGTCTTTTATTTAAGATTTTTGGAGATGTCGATATCTTTGATATTGAGATAGACACAGAAAATGTTGAGGATTTTATCAAAACAGCAAAATTATTGGAGCCCACTTTCGGAGGAATTAACCTTGAAGATATTAAAGCACCTGAATGCTTTGAGATAGAAGAACGACTAAAAAAGGAATTAAGTATTCCGGTAATGCACGATGACCAACATGGGACTGCCATTATTTCGTCAGCAGGATTAATAAATGCTATTGAATTATCGGGCAAAGACATTAAAAAAGTAAAATTGGTTATTAGTGGAGCAGGTGCAGCAGCAATCGCATGTACTAATCTGTATATTTCGTTAGGAATCAAGCGGGAAAATGTTATTATGTGTGATTCCAAAGGAGCTATCACCAAAGACCGTAAAGATTTAAATAAATATAAAAAAGCATTTGCTACGGCAAGAAAAGTTAAAACGCTGGAAGATGCTATAAAAGGAGCTGATTTATTCCTTGGATTGTCTGTTAAAGGTGCTTTAACGAAAAAGATGTTGAAATCCATGGCACCCAATCCTATCGTGTTTGCTATGGCAAATCCCGACCCTGAAATATCCTTTGAAGATGCTTACAGCGTAAGAAAAGATTTGATTTTTGCCACCGGACGGTCTGACTATCCAAACCAAATTAATAATGTGTTGGGATTTCCATTTATTTTCCGTGGTGCTTTAGATGTTCGGGCTACTGCTATTAACGAAGAAATGAAAATTGCTGCTGCTAAAGCATTGGCAAATCTGGCAAAAGAGCCGGTACCTGAAATTGTTAATAAGGCATACAATACCAATAATTTAAAGTTTGGTAAAGATTATATTATTCCAAAACCACTTGACCCACGATTGATTTATACCGTAGCTCCTGCCGTAGCAAAAGCAGCAATGGAAACAGGTGTTGCCAAAAATCCGATAAAAGATTGGGACGCATATAAGGAAGAACTGAAAAAACGCATGGGGTTAGATAATAAATTGATGGATGCCATAACGGCAAAAGCACAGAAGAAGCCCAAACGCGTAGTATTTGCCGAAGCAGAAAATGAAAATGTTTTGAAGGCAGTTCAAATTGTGGTTGAAGATAAAATAGCAAAACCGATTCTGCTGGGTGATGCTAAGAAAATTAAGAAAACAGCTGAAAAATTAGAAATAGACATTAATGGATTAGAAATTATTAATCCGAAAGCAGCAGACCAATCTGCCCAACGCAAAGAATTCTCAGAAGTTTTATACAAAAAAAGAAATCGAAAAGGTGTTTCTCAAGCCGCTGCGTGTGAGTTAGTACTGAACAATAATTATTTTGGTGTATTGATGGTTGAAACAGGAAAAGCCGATGCTTTTATTTCCGGTACATCAAGTAAATATGCCGATACAATCCGTCCTGCATTACAAATTATCGGTACAAGACCCGATGTAAACACCATTGGCGGAATGTATTTGATGAACACGAAGAAAGGACCTTTCTTCTTTGCAGATACAACGGTTAATATTGAAATGACAGCAGAAAAGCTTGCCGACATTACCTTGTTGACAGCAGCAGAGGTCAGAAAATTTAATGTAGAGCCGGTTATTGCATTATTGTCGTTTTCTAATTTCGGTTCAAATCGCCATCCGCAATCACAAATGGTAGCCGATGCCGTAAAAATTATTCAAAAGAAAGACCCGAAATTAATTGTTGACGGCGAGATGCAAGCTAATTTTGCATTGAACAAATCCCTGCGGCAAAAACGCTACCCATTTAATAAAATTGGTAACCGCGAGGTGAATACATTAATCTTTCCAGATTTGAATGCAGGTAACATTGCCTACAAAATGATGCAAGAAATTGGAAGTTCCGAGGCAATTGGACCTATCTTAATGGGTATCAATAAATCTGTTCATATCCTGCAATTAGAAAGTTCCGTTCGCGAAATTGTAGATATGGTTACAATTGCTGTGGTTGATGCACAAAATAAATAATCAACATTATTTATATCAATGTTCTAAAAAACCGTTAGTTTCAAAAGCTAACGGTTTTTTTTATTTTACGAAATCTTTACAAAATCAGGGAAAAGTTGTCATCCTATATTTGCAAAATCAAAAAGAAGGTGTCCTGAAAAATTTCTGTAACTTGCTCCCGTGTAAAGTTAAGTATTTCCATAATTTTATCTTAACCCATTAAAACAATGAAACCTTGCTTTACACACTTTTTGAGACAGTATCTTGACAGCAGTTTAGTATTATCCCACGAAGCACTATTGTTGAGATTCCCAATTGAGTTGGGAATGTACAGTTTTTTGTTGGCAAAGATTCCGAAATAAATTCGGAATGGCAGCTTTTTAAAGGTCTTACATTAAAACAATAAAATTCCAATCCCCAAGTCAAAATTTAAAAACATCATTCGGCGCATTTGTCTTTTTACTAAATCTTGAAATGCCATATCAACTTCGGAATCTTCATAATTAAATATACTAAGATTAAATGAGAGTGCGGAGTTTACACCGAGATGAAAGGATATCCAATTGTTGAGCATCCATTTTTTTCCGAAACTTACAGTAAGATATAAACGATGGAAATCTGTATTCTGGGGATGTAATTCAGGTATATTGATATTGATAAGATAATCGGATGAATGTCCTTTAAGATAAGATGCACCAAGCGAGAAATAAGTTCCGATAGGTGCCAACCAACCTTTGGTATAAATTTTATATTGAAGTCCATAGACTCTTGATTGAACTGTGAAAAATTTGTCTTTTCCTGATGGCTCCATATAATTTTGGTATCCATAAGAAGAATCATAATATGCAAAGGAATAATTTTCAATGGTAACGGTAGAAGAAAACATATTGTACGAAAAAACCAATGAACCGTGACGGGCAACTACTTTTTCCAGTCGGAAACTATTGATGGTAAATAAAGGAAAATCTCCGTTCTTTATATTCTGTGTACTCAGAAAGAATTGATTGGTATAAGAAATCTCAACAGTTTTTCCCATATATCCTGATACTTGTGACTTTGCCGTAAAAAACAAGAGACAAAGTAAAATGACAGTTAAAAAATATCTCTTACCATTGAAGAAAAAAGGTATTGAAGCGCTTGTGCTCGCCTGTACACATT
>JALTEO010000060.1 GCA_027073875.1 Bacteroidales bacterium | reverse complement strand
CCGGCATCGGGAAGTATTTTGTGTATTGTATTAATTTTTTCAACAAAAAAACCGGTATTGTATCGTCGTTTCATCAAGCGGAGAATTTTATCACTACCCGATTGCAGCGGAATATGAAAGTGATGTGCAAACCGTTTGGATTCGGCAATCCACTGAATCATATCGTCTGTCAACAAATTAGGCTCAATAGATGAAATCCGGTAACGGACAATGCCTTCCACTTTGTCAAGTGCTTTTATCAAATCGAAAAATGTTTCACCGGTAGAATGACCAAAATCCCCAATATTAATGCCTGTTAAAATAATTTCTTTGATACCATTGTTAGCAATTTCACGGGCTTGTCTTACCACCTCGCTGATGGCAGGATTGCGACTATGTCCGCGGGCAAACGGAATGGTGCAATAGTTACAACTATAGTTGCACCCATCTTGGACTTTCAAAAACGACCGTGTGCGTTCGTGTAAAGAAAACGACGGAAAAAAATCATTTGTATTATCAATTTCTTCTACAACAATTTGAGGATTTTTTTGCTTTGTGAGATGAGAGACATCTTTAAAAAACGATTTTTTATCAGTATTACCGACAATATAATCCACACCTTCTATTTTTGTAAAAATCTCAGCAGATAATTGTGCATAACACCCTGTAACAATGATAATTGCATCTGGGTTGGTGCGGTGTGCCTGCCGGATAAAATGACGGCTCTTACTGTCGGCTACTTGTGTTACAGTGCAGGTGTTGATGATATAAATGTCTGCCGGTTGCTTAAAATCAACTACTTCAAATCCTTGCGAAGCGAATTGTTTCAATATCTGTGTGCCTTCGGCAAAATTTAATTTACAACCGAGCGTATGGAGGGCAACTGTTAAAGATGTCATCTCTTTGTCCTTTTTATTTCCTTTTTAATAACCATTCAAATACATTTTTATGGATTATTCCATTTTTATTCTGAGTAAAAGATTCGGTTGACAGTAAATATTTAGGGTAATTGTCTCTAAGTGATTCTAATGGCATAATTTCTCGTTTCTCAGTCTCAGTATTTGACAATTCCCAAGAAACCTGATAATACTCAATTTCACCTGAACTATTCTTGACAGTAAAATCAATCTCATTATTGCGAAGTCTGCCTGTCCATACTTTATATCCTCTTCTTAAAAGTTCGAGACATATAATATTTTCAAGAATATGACCTTTATCTGCTGCTCTTTCTCTTCCAATTAATACATTTAATAATCCTAAATCTACTATATAATATTTTTCTTGGGTAGCAAGTTGTTTTTTCCCCTTTATATCGAAACGATTTACCCTGTAAAATACAAAGCTTTCTACGAGATAATCAATAAATTTTTCAACAGTGGCGTGATGTACACCTTGATTATCAAGTTTTAATGCTTTCGAAATGCTATTAGGTGAAACCTGATTTCCAATATTATTGGCTAAAAATTTGAGAACATTACTGAATGCTCGTTTATCATAAATTTTATGTCGCTGAGTAATATCTTTTTCAATAATCGTATTATATAATGCTTCGAGATATTCATAAATTTTGTCATACCCTTTTTCCCGCAAATCAGCACCTTTTGGCAATGATGTTTCATTTACATAATCGTAAAAAAGTGCCTCGTAATTCAGATATTTGTTGCTTGTATCAATGTTCCGACTTTCCAAATATTCTGCAAAAGAAAATGGTAAAATCGAAATTTCAATATATCGTCCACTTAGCAAAGTTGCCAACTCACTTGATAGCAAATAAGCATTTGAACCTGTTATATATAAATCAATATTTTTTGTCGCATATAAACCATCAACTAATTTTTCAAACTCAGGAATATTTTGAATTTCATCGAGAAAAATGTAATTCATTTTATCAGTTTGTAATTTTGATTTTATCTCAAAATAAATTGTATCCCACGATTTATTCAGAAAGTTTTCAGGCAATTCAAAATTATAAAATTGTATTTGTTGTGATTTGATATCCGATAAAAGTAAGTTTTCTTTAAATATTGCCAGTAGTGTTGATTTTCCTGAACGACGCAATCCTGTTACTACTTTGATAATATCTTTATCTCTGTATGCAAATAATTTATCAAGATATTCTTTTCTTTCAATTAATTTATTCATAGTGCAAAGATACGGCAAGAATTATCAAAAGTTGCAAAAATTGTAAGTTTCGATAATATTATTTTTATTCCGGTAAAAATGGCAATACTATTTTTGGGTGCTACGCGATATGAATAAGGCAAGTTAATACATCTACAAAACCTTACTTGCCAGCTCAGCCAAGTAACTTCGTTCGCCTTTTACCAAATTGATATGAGCAAATATTTCCTGTCCTTTCATCTTGTCGGTTAAATATGAGAGTCCGTTAGAAGTAGAATCCAAATAAGGTGAATCAATTTGTTCAATGTCGCCGGTAAAAATAAATTTTGTGTTTTCTCCTGCCCGAGTGATAATGGTTTTTATTTCGTGCGGTGTCAGGTTTTGTGCTTCATCTACAATAAAATAGACATTAGACAGACTCCTGCCGCGAATATAGGAAAGTGGCGTGATAATTAATTTTTCGTCTTTTATCATATCTTCAATCCTCTTAAAGTCTTTGCTTGCCCCTGAGAATTTACTTTTGATGACAGCCAGATTATCAAATAACGGTTCCATATAAGGACCAATCTTTTCTTTAATATTGCCGGGCAAATAACCGATGTCTTTATTGGAAAGTGGTACGATGGGACGAGCTAAAAAAATCTGGTCAAACTTGTTTCGTTGTTCTAATGCTGAAGCTAAGGCAAGAAGCGTTTTCCCTGTTCCTGCTTTTCCTGTGAGTGCAACGAGCGGGATATTTTCGTTCAATAAGGCGTGCATTGCAAAAGTTTGTTCGGCATTACGGGGCTCTATCCCGTAAGCATACCGTTTTTCAACCCGTTCTAAAATTCTATCGGTAGGGTTGTAATGTGCCAAGACACTCGACTGTCCATTTTTTAAAATAAAATATTCGTGTGGAAATATTTGTCCGGAGAAATCAAATAAATCGGACGATAAACCAATTTTGTCATTATAAAGTTGCTGAATCAAATTTCCATCAACATTTTCAATTACCTGAATTGATTTGTAAATTTTTTCATCAATATCAACAACTTTATCGTTTTCGTAATCTTCAGCATTAACATTTAGTGCCTTGGCTTTCATTCGTAGGTTGATGTCCTTGGTAACCAAAACTACTTGCTGTGGTTTTTTCTCATTTGTAACCCATTCGGCAATAGCAAGAATACGGTGGTCGGGAATATTCTCAGGAAAAGAGCGTTTGCCTTCGGATGAGAATTCCTTAACTGTTTCGATAAACAATTTTCCTTTACCTTTACCGAGGGGAACGCCTTTGTTGAATAATCCGGAGCCGGAGAGTTTATCAAGTTCACGGGTAAATTCACGAGCCATAAAATTTATCATCTCGTTTCCTTTCTTGAATTTATCAAGTTCTTCGAGTGCCGTTATCGGAATTACAATATCATTAATGCCAAAATTGTAAATACACCTGAAGTCGTGCAATAGAACATTGGTGTCAAGGAC
>JALTEO010000059.1:970-3582 GCA_027073875.1 Bacteroidales bacterium | reverse complement strand
CAGTAACAACTAAATCGCCCAAATACGAAGCCGACAAAAAATCGCGGTCATTAATATGTAAAGTGTATAAAAAAGCATGCATCTCTTTGGCTGCTCGCGAAAGCAAAATAGCAATAAAATTATCACCATAACCCAGTCCATGAGCAATACCAACACCAATAGCATATACATTTTTTAAAACAGCAGCATATTCTACACCTTTAACATCATCGGAATAATGTGTATAGATATAATCCGTTGAAAATAATTGACCAATTTCTTTTGCTGTAGAATTACTTTTGGATGAAAATGCCAAATAAGTTTTTTTCTGTAAAACAACCTCTTCGGCATGTGATGGACCGGAAATAATAACTATGTTATCAGCAGGCACTTGCAGTGTTTCAATAAAATATTCCGATACGGTTTGATGATATTCCGGTAAAATACCCTTGACAGCAGAAATCAAAATCTTTTCTTTAAGACATGCTTTGGATTTAAAGACTTTCAGGAAAAAAGCTGATGGAATAACAAACAATAAAATTTCCGATTCACAAATAAACAAATCCAAATCAGTATAAAAATTTATTAATTCTGTTTTCAAAATAGTATTTGACAAATATTTTGGATTCCGTTTTGTTTCTGATATTTGATTGGTTATTAGTTGGTTGCGAAAATACCAATTTACCGGATGACCATTTTCAGTCAACACCTTAATTAATGCAGTAGCCCAACTTCCCGTACCTACAACACCTATATGTTTTATAATTGTGTTAGCCAATTTTCTACTTCCTCCAATAATGGGTTTTTAAGATTCAATTTATTTTTTTTATTAAAGCTACACAAGTCCTGATGAAGTTTCCCCGGCTTTGTTTGCTTAAGTTGATCTATCCCGGTAATACCTATTTTAGGAATAATATTTATCCATTCTTCCGGTACCGGAGAGTCAGCAAGCTCTGTCAGAAATTGGTCTAATGCTTTAGCTGTGTTATCGGGTTTCATCTGTGGGAAGAAAATCACATCCTGAATTGACGATGCATCAGTCAACAACATTGCAAGACGATCAATACCGATTCCCAATCCCGAAGTTGGAGGCATACCCTGCTCTATGGCACGCAAAAAATCTTCATCTAACATCATCGCTTCTTTGTCGCCGCGGTTAGCAAGCAACAGTTGTTCTTCAAACCGTTTGCGTTGATCAATAGGGTCGTTTAATTCCGAATAAGCATTACATAATTCTTTGCCATTAACAATAGCTTCAAACCGTTCTACCAGTCCGGGTTTACTGCGGTGTTTCTTTGCCAGTGGTGACATCTCTACGGGATAATCAGTAATAAATGTCGGTTGTATCAGATTCTTCTCACACGCTTCACCAAAGATTTCATCAATGAGTTTACCTTTACCCATGGTTTCGTCAACCTCTACACCCAGATTTTGAGCAGTTTTTCGAAGTGTAGCTTCATCCATTTCGGAAATATCAATACCCGTAAAATGCTGAATGGCCTCATACATGGTCATGCGTTTCCATGGTGCTTTGAAATCAATTAAGTTATCGCCTACCTGAACAGTGGTTTTGCCGTAAAGTTCCATGGTAATTTTTTCTACCATTTCCTCCACCAATTCCATCATCCAAATATAATCTTTGTAGGCAACATAGAGTTCCATTTGTGTAAATTCCGGATTGTGAAAACGATCCATTCCTTCATTACGGAAATCTTTGGCAAATTCGTAAACAGCATGAAATCCACCTACGATTAATTTTTTGAGGTATAGTTCATTAGCAATACGCAAGTAGAGCTTCATGTCCAGCGTATTATGATGTGTTACAAACGGACGGGCAGCAGCACCACCATAAATAGGTTGTAAAATAGGCGTTTCTACTTCAAGGTATCCTTTCCCGTTCAGAAAGTTTCGCATTGCATTGGTTATCTTAGTGCGTTTTACAAATGTATTGCGGCTTTTAGAATTTACCAATAAGTCTAAGTATCTTTGGCGATAGCGTTGCTCAGGATTAGTAAAAGCATCATAAATCTTACCATCTTTTTCCTTAACAATAGGTAACGGATGTAACGATTTCGACAATACTGTAAATTCTTGAGCATGAATAGTAATCTCCCCCATTTGTGTAATGAATACAAATCCTTTTATGCCAATAATATCACCAATATCCAACAATTTTTTAAAAACATCGTTGTACATTGTTTTGTCTTCGCCGGGACAAATATCATCGCGTTTGAAGTAAACTTGGATTCTGCCGGTGTGGTCTTGTAATTCAGCAAAAGAAGCTTTTCCCATAATACGACGCGACATAATTCTGCCTGCAATACTAACTTCCTGCAAATTCTTTTTTCCGTCGTCGTAGGTTTCTTTTATCTCTGTAGCTGTAACATTCACGGGATACTGGGCTGCAGGATAAGGGTCTATATTTAGTTTGTACAGTGCTTCCAACGACTGCCTGCGTATTATTTCCTGTTCGGATAAAATGCGTTCCATTTATCAAAAAATTTTCACAAAACTACAATTTAATTACGAATAAAAAAGGGAGTATCTCTTTTTGTGTTTAATCTTTTAAATCAAAAAATTTTGTAATATATTTTCTAAATCTAGTGTGTAAAAATATCTTTCCCGCATAAAAG
>JALTEO010000059.1:0-960 GCA_027073875.1 Bacteroidales bacterium | reverse complement strand
ATCTGACATATCTTCCGTAAAAAGAGTTAAAACTTGTTAAATTTTTTAGCAATTAAATTAAAAAGAATGATGAAACCACACTATAACATCTTATTTATCATCTTATTATTATTTACTTTCAGTTCATTTTCTCAAATACCGGATTCTATTCCAAGTACTCGCCAACAAATACCTGATTCTGCCTTTGACGATATGGGAGTTTCAGTATCACCATCAAGTATGCATCTTACCATTAAGCCGGGAACTAACACGGTTAAAGAGATTCGAGTTGCAAATGACACCAAACAACATTATAAATTTCAAGTTGGATTCAATGATTTTGAAATGGGAAGAAATGGTAAACCACTTTCGTTAAAACCAAATGAAGGAAAGTATGGATTATCTAAGTGGATAACTGTTTCACCATCATATTTTGAATTGAATCCCGGCGAAAAAATTAAGTTGAAAGTCATTTTAGATATTCCTGATGCTCCTGAAGCGTATCGTTCAAGTTGGACCATTATTACCGTAGAGCAAGTTATTGACAGACAACCACTTGACATAGGAAATAACCCTAAGCGAGTTGCTTTTGGTATCAATCCTTCCTTTGGATTCGGAATATATGTCTATCAAACACCACCAAATGTGGTAAATGATAGTTTGTCTATTGAGAAATTTGCCTACCATATAAAAGATGGAAATCAACGCATAGAAATGATTGTGAAGAATTTAGGTGATGGCATTGGTTATTGTTATTCATATGTTGAATTAACGAGTCTTTCGACAGGAGCACAGAAAAAGCTACAAGTAAAACGGTTTACCATATTACCGGGATTTTTCCGAGACTTCTTTTATGATTTACCGAAAGATTTACCTGCAGGGAAATATAATGCCGTAGGAGTAGTTGACTTTGGAAATAATAAAAGGATTATTGCTGCCGAAACAGAATTTGAAATACCTTAAAAATAAATTAATAATAGT
>JALTEO010000058.1 GCA_027073875.1 Bacteroidales bacterium | reverse complement strand
CCAACTTGTCCGTTTGCAGAGGTGTAATCCGTAGAAATGGAAGAGAATGGAAGTAGTTCGTATTCGCCCTGTGTTTGAGTAAACGGGAAACCGCTACCAAAATTCCACCGGGTGCTGACTTTCCAGTTTAAGTTTTTGCCAAACTGATAAGTGGCTACAAAATTGACATTATGCCGTCTGTCAAAATGTGGCGGATATTGTTGATAGCCATCGTCTCTGTGTGAATAGCCGAGAGAATAAACCATCCAGATATAAACCCGTTTGTAGTCGTATTTTAGCAAAAAGTCCACACCATAGGCATCGCCTTTTTCGATGATGAAATCTTTTTTGAAATAATCCGGTTTGTCGGCATTTTCAGGTATGTCATCATAAATTTTATTGCGATTGATGTTTGTCAACTGTGGGAAATATTTGTAATAACCTTCAATATTCAGCATCCAACGGCGGGTGAGGTCATATTCAAATCCGAAAATACCGTGATAGGATTTTTGTAATTTTGATTTTACATCTTTTCCGTCAAATGTCTTTTGTAGATTTTCAGGTCCGGAAAGGAATCCGTAAAACAAATTAACGACATCGCGGTCGGAAGAAGCACTAATGAAGTTCTGGGTATAATAACCTGTGGCTAATTTTAAGCGGAAATTGTCGGTAACATTATACTTGGCTCCTAATCGGGGCTCCGGTGATACTTCCGAGAGTGATACATAGTATTGCAAACGGAAACTGGGGTCTAATATGATTTTTCCGAGTGTCCATTTATATTTTAAAAAGACGCCTAATTCTGTTGTGTTTTCTGCCTGAGTTAGTTTTCGTCCTACGGCATTATAAAATGTAAAATTTGTTTTAAATCCTAATAATTCAAAGCCATATTTGAACTCGTCTTTGCCCAGAAAATAATTATATGACATGTTGAAATTAAACCCATTAATGGAACTTTCTCTTGGCTTGGCATCAATGTCTTGCAGAGAAATACCGTAATTGGAGAACGAGAGTCCGGTTTTAATTAGAGCGGACGAACCGCCCGGAACTAAAATAAAATTAGTACCAATACCGGATTCATGCCAATTTAAATCTGATAGTGCATGATAATTTACATGGTCGTTAAAATTGAATCCGAAAATATTAAATTTACTGCCATTGGCAGAATTGAGTGATATTTTACCATAAAAATCAGTATAGTTAAAAGGTAATCCTCCCGTATCAATGTAGTTATATAATATTTTAGACGATTGTTCCAGATAGGAATGTTTGGTAGAAAAGATAAATGAACTGCCACCGCCACCGGGCGTTGTTGCCTTTTTTATGGGGCCTTCTAACATCAATTTTGCACCAAAAGGGCTAACACTGACTTTCCCGCCATAGTGATTCTTATTACCGTCGCGCATGGTAATATCCATAATAGATGATATTCTGTCGCCGTATTCAGCGGAGAAACCACCTGTATAGACATCTACATTTCGAATAATATCGGCATCGAAGACTGAGAATAGACCAATGCTGTGGAATGGATTATACACAACCATACCGTCGAGTAATACCTTATTCTGAATAGGGGAACCGCCACGAATATAAAGTTGTCCGCCTTGGTCGCCGGTAAAAATAACACCCGGAATTACTTGCAGATACTGTGCTAAATCGGGCTCGGCACCAATGGTTGGGATTTGTTTTATCTGTTTCGGAGTTACTTTTACAATAGACATTTTTACCTGTGTCTGCATTTCTTGTTTTTCGCCTGAAACTTCTACAGCATTGAGAACAACAGAAGATTTTTCCAAAAAGATTTTTTTGCTTAGAATTTTGTTGGCGGTAATGGTAACCGGAATTTTTTTTGTTTCGTAGCCGATAAAACTAACTTCCAGCGTATATTCTCCGGGCTTTATTTTTGTAATATTAAAGAATCCATTAACATCAGTAGCTGCACCGTAACTTGTTCCACTAAGCATTACATTACAGAAGATAACGGGTTCGCCGGTTGATTTTTCGTAAATAAATCCGCGGAGACTTCCATTTTGCCCGTTAGCAATGATGCTTCCGAGAAAAAAGAAAACTAAAAATGTGGTTTTTAAAATTTTCATGAGGATAATTGGTCAAAATGCCTTTTTATTAACTGAATCTTTTTGGTCAAAATTTCTTGTAGCTCTTTTTTCTTTTCTAATTCTTCGGTATAACCTTTGAGAAATCCTTCTGACCCTTTTGAAACGGAAAAACGACTTAAGCTGTTTTCAATCTTAAAAATTTCTTTTTCTATTTCTTGTAATTTTTTGCGAATAGCATATCGTTCATCTTCAAGGAATTTCTTGAAATTAGGTACACTTTGCTTATTTTTCAGATATTGGTTGTAAGACAATGATTGTTGTTTTACTTTATCAATGTTAGCCGCATCAAAGAGCTTTGTCAAAATATTATGGTATGCTTTATTAATAGTGTCTGCATTCTTTCTGGGGACAAATCCTGTTTCGTCCCATCTTTTTTGGAATTCTTTGATGACCTCCAAATTTTCTTTGTCAGAAGGTAATGGTTTAAAAGATTCCATTTCCTTGATGAGCGTCTCTTTAGTCTGTAAATTCTCTTTTTCCTTTGCTTTCTGTTCTTTAAACGAAGCTGATTTTTTTTCAAAAAAGTGATTGCACGCTGAACGGAATCGTTGCCATACTTCTTCAGATTTAGAGTGGGGTGCAGGTCCTATTTCTTTCCATTTTCTCTGTAATTCTAATATCTTAGGTGTGGTTTTACCATAATCGTTGTTGTCTTGTAATTGTTCGGCGGCTTCGCAGAGTTTTATTTTTGCGGCTAAGTTGTCTTCTTCCTTTTCTTTATTTTTTTCGTAAAATGCTTTTTTCTTACTGAAGAAAAGGTCAAATGATTCTCTGAATCGTTGGTAAATAGATGAATTGTGTTGGCGAGGCACTCTGCCGATTGTTCTCCACTCGGTATCTAATGCTTTTAATTGGTCTTGTTGTTTTTTCCATTCCGAAAATTTTTCGTAATCGCCATTGGCAATAGCTTCGGCTTTTTCGCAAAGGGCTGTTTTGGTTTTCAAGTTTTCTTCTTCTTGTTCCTTGCGTTTTAGGTGGAACTCGTTGTGTGCTTTGTTGATAATAGCCGTGATGGCACTAAATCTTTCCCAAATTTTCTCGCGTTCTTCGGGAGGTACGGGACCAACATTTTTCCACTTGTCGTGCAGCGTTTGCAATTCCTTAAATGCTTTTACCGGTTGGTCTTTATAGGGGAGTGCTTCGGCTTTTTTGCAGAATTCTATTTTTTCTTCGTAATTTTTTTTCTGATCTAAATCACGAAGCTCTTTATTGATTTTAATAAAATCGTAGAATTGTTCAACGGCAAAATTGTATTTTCCCCAAATCTCAGTAGCGTTTGGTGCAGGAACTTGCCCTATTGCTTTCCACTCTTTTTCCAGAGATTTAAAGGCGTTAAATGTGGAATTGAGTGATTCTTCGGTATGAACCAGATTTCTGATTTTCTCAATAATCTCCAGCTTTTGCTTCAGATTCTCTTCTTTTTGTGCTTCGATTTTCTCGTTGTATGCTTTTCTGTAGGTTTTAAATTTACCATAAATGTCTTCAAAGCGTTCACGGTCGTCATT
>JALTEO010000057.1 GCA_027073875.1 Bacteroidales bacterium | reverse complement strand
AAATTATACAACTTTATAGAAGAGTAAAATATTGTGAAATTAATTAATTATTTTTAATAAAAATTAACAAAAAAACAGCAAAACACTAAGATTTAAGAAAAGATTCAGTTAATTTGTCACAAAAAAAAATCAGTAAAAATGATAAAAAAACAGGTTGTAAGAGTCTCAAAAGAATTTAGGTGGGAAATGGCACATGCCTTATGGCACTACGATGGCTTGTGTAAAAACCTGCATGGACATTCCTATATTTTAAGGGTTACTGTACGGGGAGAAATTAATTCAAATATATCGGATACAAAGTTAGGAATGGTCATTGATTTTAGTGATTTAAAAAGAATAGTCAATGAGAATATTGTAAAATTATTTGACCACAGTGTGGTACTGAATAAGGATGCAAAAGTTTCAAGTCTTGAGAAAGTTGAAGAAATATTCGAGAGAATACACTTTTTACCTTTTCAACCTACAGCCGAGAATTTAGTAACTCACTTTGCAGATATTATCAAAGAAAATTTACCAAAGAATATAGAACTGATTAGTGTTAGGTTAAATGAAACTGCCAATTCTTTTGCAGAATGGTTTGCAGAAGATAATTAGGATTTGGGGAAAGACATTTTTACAACTTAAGTAGTTAAAGAGTTAACCTGAAATATTCATGGACATTTTTAACGATTAAGTACAACTTCAGATTAGTGCAAAAAAAAATGAACGCGGCAGGGATCGAACCTGCAACCTACGGCTTAGAAGGCCGTTGCTCTATCCATTGAGCTACGCGTCCAAATTTGGTGTTGCAAAAATACAATTATTTACAAATAGAAATTTATTTTATTTTATTTTTTCCATAAAAACAAAAAAAGCTGCCCAATATTGAGCAGCTTTTCTAAAAAATAAAAAGGCCATTATTCGACTATTTTTTTACCCATAAATGTTTTCATAAACAGGTCGATAAATATCATTATACCGCCACCAATCATAAGTGTGTCGGGTAAAATACGGAACCACATCCATCCACCCATTCCTTGAATGGCTTCACGAGTCCTTGTATAATAATAACCTATTTCTGCTGAAGCTTTTGTTTGCTCTAAACCAATAATTAAAGTTGGTAAAGCAAATAGAATTACACCGATAGTTAATGACCAAAATGCAATTTTACTAAGCTTAGGATTCCATACATAACCTTTTGCCATGGCATTGGCACGCGATGCCATATAAAGGAAAGCAATTGAAATATAACCAAATGCACCTAATAATGCAATATGTGCATGAGGCATAATTAGGTATGTTCCATGCGAATAGTAAGATATTGTTGGGGTATTAATAACCATTCCAAAAAATCCTGCTCCAATCCAATTTAATATAGCTGAACCGGCAATCCACATAAATGGAGTGCTGAATGCATTTGTTGTCCCTTCGGCTTTTTGATCGCGTTGGTTTTTCCATGCTTCAACAATCATTAACGCAAGTGGTAATGGTTCAAGAGCAGAGAAGATTCCACCTATTGCAATCCAATATTCATCAAGTCCTTGCCAAAAATAATGGTGACCTACACCAAGTGTACCAGACATCATAATTAAAAATAACTCAAAGAACATTACTCTTTCGGCAGTTTTCTGAGAAATTAATCCTAATGAAACTGTCATAAATGCAATTACACCGGCAGCAAATAACTCAAAAGTTAATTCTACCCAAAGGTGAATTACCCACCAACGATAATAGTCATCAACCGTAAAGTTTGGCATTATTTTATGTATAGGCATCATTCCTGCAATATAGAGTGTTGCAATAGCAAAAGCCGACCAAATTATTGTTCCTACAAGCGGATTATTCGTTGCTGATTTTTTAATTAATGTAATAATTAGTAAGAACCAGAAAACCAGTCCAACGACAAGTCCAATATCCCAAACTCTACCAAGATTCAACAATTCACGACCTTCGTTTCCTAACCAGAACCAAGTATCACGCATTTGACCTGTTGCACCCATGTATAATCCAATAATTGAACCAACTGCTACAACAACCAATGCTAACCATAGCACATCAATAAGCCAAGGAAATTTATGATCTTTGTTTGCAACCCAAGGTGCTATTAGTAAACCACCAACTAACCAACCAACTGCAACCCAAAGTATTGCAAGCTGAGTATGTATAGAACGAATTACATTAAATGGTAAAATATGTTGAGAAAAAATAAAATCTTGTGTTGGGTCGGCATAAAGGTGAGCTAAATATGCACCTAAGAATAATTGAACCACAAAAAGTAAAGAAACTATAGGAATATATTTTAATAATTTCTTTTGCGATTTAAAAAGTTTTGTAATTTTTAATGCAGGAGCTAAATCTTCTTTTCTGTCTTTTTTGAAAAGATATTCATAAGATAAAAAGATAACTAAAATAGTTAATGCCCAAAGCAATAAGAATTCCCATAACGAAACAATATGGCTGTTATACGAAACATCCTGATCAACAAGCGGTTCGTTTGGCCAGTTGTTCGACCATGTTCGAGCTTGGTCTTTATCATCATCTTGATATTTTTTATGTGAATCAGGACGAAGTGACGAAGCAACAAGTTGTGACCAATCTACAAACGCAGCAATTTTCACAGCTTCTTCTTTTAAAATAACGTCACTCGGGAAAGCTCTTTCTTTATCGCCTTCGACTAACATCTTTGTTAATTGCTCAACATTTTTTTTGTAAGCTGCAGCTGATGCATCGGTGTATGTAACACCTTCTTTTAACAGTTTTGTTTGTTTGTGAAAATCTTCTTTTACCCGTTCTTTAACGGCACCGCGTTCTACATTTGTAAGTTCTTTTGCCGACTTACTATACATTTGTTTTGCATAGTAGTCATACAGAAATTCAGCACGATGATGAAAAAAATTGGTGGTAAAATCAGGTCCCATATAAGCCCCCATTCCAAGCATTGTACCCCAGTCCATAAGGTCAAATTCTTGGAAGTAACCTTTTCCTTCAACAACATCATCGTAAGTGTAAAGCACTTCGCCCGATTCCGATTTTACTTCTTTAGGAATTGGCGGAACCTCTTTTTGAAGTGTGGCAGTAAAATAAATTAATGCCGATACCATAATAATGGCAATGAACCAGAAGCCTGTATAAAGCCCCTTCTTGGTCATAAATCTGTCAAGGAGAGTTTGTTTCATAATTTACTTTTTTTGGTTAGTATTAGGTTAATTAAAGTTGTTGCATTTTATTGAAAATTAGAATTTTTTTATATCCAAATGTGAAATATCTTCCAGTGAGGTTTTTCGCAATGATTCAAGAAACGCTTTCTTATTTTTTTCCCAAATAAAATGTATGGCACAAGGATTCTCACTTGAGCACTCGTCAAATCCAAGGATACATTTGTTAAAAGTATCCATTCCTTCAACAACTTCTATGATATTTGCCAAAGAAATTTCTTCAAGTTTCTTATTTAAATAAAATCCACCATTTCGACCTTTGATGCTTTTTATGCAATCATGCTTGGAAAGTTTGGTCATTAACCGGGTAAGGTATTTATAAGGAATATGCAATTGTTCATACAGGTATTTTGCCGAAAATAACTTCTGATTATGGCTTGCCATAAAAGTCAAGATTCGAACAGCATATTCC
>JALTEO010000056.1 GCA_027073875.1 Bacteroidales bacterium | reverse complement strand
TTGGGTTACCCTATTGTAATGAAAGTTGTCGGTCCTGTTCACAAATCGGATGTAGGCGGTGTAGCTTTAAATATTGATAACGACAATACCGTAGCCGAAACATTTGATAAAATGATGAATATCCCCGATGCTACGGGTGTGCTAATGCAACCGATGTTAAGCGGCACAGAACTTTTCCTCGGCGTAAAAAAAGAAGACGATTTCGGTCATTTGATTTTCTGTGGCTTGGGTGGTATCTTTGTTGAGGTTCTGAAAGATGTTCAAAACTCGCTCGTCCCCATTTCGTTGCCGGAAGCAAAAGAAATGATTCGCAACCTGAATGGCTATAAAATAATAAAAGGCGTTCGCTGTCAGACACCCGTCAATGAAGACTTGTATTCAGAATTTATTGTCCGGCTATCAAAATTAGTGGAAACAGCTCCTGAAATTACCGAGATGGATGTTAACCCGCTAATGGCATTTGACAATAAAATTGTTGCTGTCGATGCCAGAATTAAACTTGGATAGTTATCTTTGAAATAGGAAAGTTTATTACTTTCGTGCATTAAAAAATAGATATATTGCCTTATGTATAAGATTACCGTTAACAATCAAACATTTGAAATTGAAATAAATAAAGACAATCCGCAAACAGGAACCATAAACGGAAAACCATTTGCCATTGAAATGACTCCCGTAAAACGCAAAGTCTATCAGGTAACCTATAACAACATATCGTATTTCATTTTGGTAAAAAATTTTGAATCGTTCGAGAAAATCCTGACACTGCAAGTAAATCACCAAACATTAAAACTAAAAATTACCGACGAAGTAGATTTATTACTGGAAAACCTCGGGATTGATTATTCAGACTCCCTAAAAGTAAAAGAAGTAAAAGCACCTATGCCCGGACTGGTTTTAGATGTAATTGTAGAAGAAGGTACCGAAGTCAAAAAAGGTGACAATCTATTGATACTCGAAGCGATGAAGATGGAAAACAATATCAAATCGCCATCCGACGGTATTGTAAAATCCATTGCTGTAACCAAAGGCAATGCCGTAGAAAAAAATGAATTACTGGTATCATTTGATTAATTCCGGAAATTCATATAATTTTAATCCCATGATAATGGAACCGTTAAATGATGGGCTTTTGTAATCTTTTCCATTGTTTTTTTGGAAACAAAAAATTCTGTATTGCACAACAACATAGAGCAATGTACAATTAATAAATTTCCATTCGTAATTACACACTTAAATTAACTAAAATTCATGTGTAATTCACAACTCTTGGAATATTTCTATATTTTATCTATTTCTCATTCTCACGAGGAATAGCTTCTGCAAAATCACGAAATGACAATATTGCTGTCCCCATAAAACCTTGCAATTTATTATCCATAAAAGCACCTAAAAGTCTGCCAAAAGGATAACACAATTTACGATGAAACGAAAGTGTTACTTGAGTAGAGTCTCCTTTGGGTAAAAATTGCCATTTCACACACGCTTTTTGGTGGTGGTGAAACATTACCTTGAATGCCAACAACCTGTCTTTTACTGATTTTTTTAAGACAAGTTCAGCATTACCATCGCCATCGCTATCATCTTCATGCACAGTAATTTTGGCTTTTGGCACATCACCTGTTTCTATGACAGTAATTTTAAAATCAGAATCTTGATCGATATCCTTAAACCAATTTCCCCAATTATTCAAATCTGCCACAGCATTAAATGAATTTTCGACAGACTGATTAATTGTAATTGTTTGTTTAAGATGTCTTACACTCGGTAAAAAAACCGGAATAACCAATACGGCTACCACTAACAAAAGAATAAAATTCCAAAACTTTCTCATGATTATTTATTTTAGTTATGAATATAATTTACTTTTCAACTTTTTTGATAAACTCTTCAACTTCAGGCACACCACCCTGATATACCAAATAACCGTTATACGGCTCCCTATCGGTAATTTCATCATTAACAGGTGTGAGCATCATGCGTTTTACTTCCTCCGGATCATCAGTTTGACCGAGTACCCAACCCAATTTAATATACGCTACTTCGGGTAACATATTTCCTGTTGGGATAATACCGCGAGCCATCATATCGCGTCCCGTATCGTACACAAACATATGCACATACCCCCAAAGTGTCTGCAAGGTCATATACATATGAATACCTTTTTTCTGTGCCCGTTCAATAGCAGGATAAAGATGTCTGTTAACATGCCCGAGTCCTGTACCGACAAAAACAATTCCTTTATAGCCACTATCTATTAATGAGTCAATTACATCAGGTTTCATCCCCGGATAATAATAAACCATTGCCACCTTATCATTAAAATAAGGTAGGATTTTCACATCTTTATCTTTTCTGCGATGGTGATATGATTTATGAATCATTGTAATTTTTTCACGAGTTACCATTGCCAAGGGCGTATGCCCGATAGTCCGGAAAGTAGAACGGTATGATGAGTGCATCTTCCGTACACGCGTTCCCTTGTGCAACAAACCGTAATCATCCGATGTAGGTCCAAACATACACACCATTACCTCTGCTATATCACCGTGACCGGCAGCAAACATTGAGTGCATCAAATTGAGTGCCGCATCGGAACTGGGACGGTCTGATGAGCGTTGTGAGCCCACCAAAACAATCGGAACCGGCGGATTTTGCACCATAAATGTTAATGCAGCAGCCGTATGATGCAGTGTATCTGTACCGTGACCAATCACAATACCATCAACACCTTTTTCAATTTCTTTACCTATAGCTTTAGCTAAGGCAATATACTGGTCGGGACCCATATTTTCGCTAAATACGGCAAACACTTTTTCAGTTTCCAGATTACAAATTTCTGCCAATTCGGGAACAGCTCCGTAGAGTTCACCCGGCGAGAAAGCAGGAATAACAGCACCTGTTCTGTAATCCAATCGCGAAGCAATAGTTCCTCCTGTACCAAAAAGTTTTACTTTTGGCAATCCCGGTGTATTCGGGAATTCTTTTTCAGGAATACCGTAATGTGCTTTATGATAGCCGGTTTCCTTCATATTTTTAATAGTACTTATTGATAGCCCGACATTATAACCGGTTGCCAACTTCAATACAATATGTTCCTGATCCTGATGCTCGGCACGCGGCAAAACAGTCCCTTTAAAATCACCACGGGTAGTTTCAATTTCCGCTTGTCCCCATACCCGTACATTGTATTTTTTTAAAACAGCTAATGCTTTGCCTTTATATCCTTGAAAAATATCGTTTTCCATCTCTAATTTTTTGAAATTTCTTTTCTTAACTTTCCTAATTCCATATTACCCAATGCCTGTGTATGCAACTGTCCCATCACCCACGCATCTTCGGCTTCTTTCGTTTTGTTAATACCAATTTCCTTGTATTTCTCACGCAAAAATTCTGCCGATGCCAAAATCTCAGCAGTTGTTCTTTTTTTGAAATTAATAACCGTAAGTACTGATTCAAAATCCATTAACGGATGTTCATACACAACCGATACCATTTTGTAAGCAATACTTTTATCTAACTTATTTTCGACAATAAATTGGAACATATCGTATATTTTCCGAAAATCAAAATCGGAATTAGAAACGAAATGACCTTCTACAAATTTCATCCGGTGTCCGAGAAA